>CAZCXH010000020.1:0-43761 GCA_964502525.1 uncultured Chitinophagaceae bacterium | reverse complement strand
ATCCTATTTTTCTGCGTCATCTGCGTTCTATTTTTAATTTTAAACAGTCTCTAAACAGGTCATTGAAGCATAAAGAGTTATTCCGGTTATTCCTTATGTTCCTCAGTGTCTGCGCTCTTTAAACTGCCGGCATCATATTTTGATTCCATTTCCGTTCGCGCTGATTTCGTCCAGTTAACCAGAAGCCCCGTCTGTTCCTCTGATAAAACAGCATCCCGGTGGATAAGGGTGTATGACTTCAGCGGCATTTCCTTTTTCGAAACCAGTTTATCCATATCCTCGAATTTATCATACTGCTTTGCCGGAGAGTAAGATAAAAACTCATCGAAGTTGAGTTCCTCCTTCCCTTCTTTTATGTGGCGCGCCAGCAGCCAGCCCCCGGGCTGGATGCGCGAGTACCATGGGTAACGCGTGTTGTTGCTGTGACAGTCGTAGCAGGCGGTTTTCAGCACTGACTGCACTTCATCGGGAACATTAAATTGCTTTGTTATTTCTTTTCCCGAAGGCTGGATTGAAATATTTTTTTTTGGTTGAAAAAATTGAATGATAACCAGGACTGCAGCGACAGCGATAAGGATCTTTCTTTTCATAGTTTATAGGTTTTGATAATTTGAAGAAATGCAATTTCGCCCCGAAGTTAACAATCGTCCGCCTCACGCCAATATTTCTGTCTTAATTTTATCCGCACTAAAAGCCTTCGCTGGCGCAAGACGTGAAAAAGTCACTCTTCATTTTTTCGGGCATCTCGTTAATGGCTTTTTTTTCATTTAATGAAAGAGCGAACGACACGGAATATTTCCGCTGCTACTCCGGTTCCATTCAGGAATTCAGCAATCAGATGGTTCTATTGCTTGATGAAATAAAGTCAGCGGATATTTCGTCCGAAACGGACAAGGGAAGAATAAAAGAGCAAATGGAGTCTGCGCGATTGAAGCTGAAAGCCATTGATTTTTGGCTGCGCTATCTTGAGCCGATAGTCTATAGAAAAATCAATGCACCGCTTCCCGTTGAATGGGAAACGGAAGCGTATGAAAAATGGAAGAAGCCTTACAAACGGGAGGGAGCGGGATTGACGCTTGCAGAAACTTATCTTGATGAGGAAAACATTGAGCGCGACTCGCTCGGCAAATTAATATCGCTTGCCATTGATGCCTTGCCGGCATATATGGCTGATTCCATCACGCTGCATCTGGCTGCTTATCATCATTTTTTCCTGGCCAACCGGATGTTTCTGATGAACCTTGCGGCCATCTATACCACCGGTTTTGAATGCCCAAATACAGGCAATGTAATACCCGAACTGAGGGAAATGCTTAAGGAGGTGAGAGGCATTTATTGGTGTTTCAACAGAAGCTTTCCGGAAACACCGTTAACAGGAAGCTACCTGGAGTTATATGACAGCGCAGTTGATTTCACGGACCAGCAACAGTCAGACTTCACGCAGTTCGACCATTTCACTTTCATTAAGGATTATGTAAACCCGCTTTTCGGAATGAACCAGCGGATGATCAATTCCTACAAGGCAGTTTCAAGAAATTTGAATGACTATTCGCTTGGCGACACGGCTTATTCCATCTTCGATAAATCACTTTATCAGATGCAATACACCAAAGGGGTTTTTTCTTTGGTGGAGGATAAAACCGCGTTGAACGAACTCGACCGCCTCGGCAAGCTGCTTTTTTTCGATCCGATTTTATCCGGCAATAATCAGCGCAGTTGCGCGTCATGCCACGATCCAGGGCAATATTTTACCGATACTACGGTGAAAACAGCGCTGCATTTCGACCGCGAGCAAAGAATCAGGAGGAACTCGCCCAGCCTCGTGGATGTGATATACAATCATTTGATCATGCTTGACGGCAAGCATATTTCGCTGCAGGCTCAGGTTCCGGCTGTGATTAACAATCCTTCTGAAATGGGGGGCAATGAAACGGAAGCGGTCGAAAAAGTGATGGGTTGCAGTGAGTATAAATCATCATTTAAAAAATTGCTGAAGCTTGCCCCCGGTGAGAAGGAAGTGAATATCAGGCATATTGCCGCTGCGATTGCTTTTTACTACAGCAAATTCAGCAGCTATTATGCTCCCTTTGATAAAGCAATGAATTATGATATGCCGCTCGATGAAAAAGGAAAAAAAGGCTTCAACCTGTTCATGAGCAAAGCGCAATGCGCCACCTGCCACTTCGTGCCTTTCTTCAATGGCATTAAGCCGCCTTATGTCGGATCCGAATTTGAAGTGATTGGAGCGCCTGCTGACACCGGGTTTGCCATGCTCAGCGAGGACCTGGGGCGTTACGAGGTTCATCCCGTGCCGGAGATGCGGAACGCTTTCAGAACACCTACGGTGAGGAACATTCAATTCACCAAGCCTTACATGCACAACGGTGTTTTCAATACGCTGGAGCAGGTGATTGATTTCTATGACGGGGGAGGAGGGCAGGGCAGGGGGCTGGATGTTCCGAATCAAACCCTTTCTGCCGATTCGTTAAAACTTTCTGCGGAGGAAAAAGAAGCCCTCATTTCGTTCATGATGTCGCTGAATGAGGAAGTTGTTTTTGACGACCCGCCTTCCGGTCTGCCTGCTTCAGGCGACAAATCACTGAACAGCAGAAAAGTGGGGGGCGAATTCTGAAAAATATATTGCCTGAAATTATTGTCCGGCTGAAATACTATAAAACCTGAGTTCGGGATAAGGATTTCATTTAAAAAAGGTCGCCCCTGCGGGGCTTGTAAAGAAACTTTGCGATCTTTTTTCTACCAAAAGGTCGCCTCTTACGAGGCTTTTTGCAAGTCCCAAAGGGACGGTCATATGGTAGAAAATGATTAGCCATAGGAATATTTAGCCCCATAGGGGCGACCTTTTTGCAATTGTTCTTAACCAGAACTCAGGTTATAACAAATCTGCAACAGCAGGGCAAAGGATATCCGCGCGGTATTATTCCACGGTGAGACGCGGAGACGGGTTTCGGGGCGGTTTGCCGAACATTATTCCCGCTCAATTTTCAAAAATCTGACTGGTTCCGGCATAGAAAAAATTTTCCATGAAAAAATTGAAAAAAAATTGACATTATTGCACGGACGGGATAAATTGATTCGGAAATGTTCCAGGACGAATGCAATCATGATTCTGCCTTAACAATTCTGAAGATATTTATTTACAGTTTTCAATTCCAGACACATGGCAAAGCAACCTAACAAAATTGATGTTATCCGCAAGTTCACAGAAATTTATCTCGCGAAATATCAGAAGCATCACGACATGAAAGATCTCCTGATGTGCCTTATCGTTGACGGCATCACCGATCCCGAGAGGCTCAGGAATTACATGATCGTGAATGATTATTATGAGAAGCTGGAAAAAAACCGGGGCAGAAGCAGCAACACGGTGATCGAGGTCGCTGAAACCTACAACATCAGCGAGCGCCAGATTCAGAACATCCTGTACAAATGGTCGGGCAAATACAGGGAGTCGAGCAATGTATCCAAATAATTTCCGTGAATTTCGTGTCTTTCTTAGGTGAAAAGCAGTAGGTTAGTGCCTGTTGCTGTTAAGCGATTTGCGAAAGATTCTGAAAAAGTGATATTATGGTGCCGCAAGATTTGTTGATAAAAAGTTCTGAAAATTATTTGGCAGTGTTTGTAGAATGTCATACTTTTATTGAGTTCTTGAAAATGGAAACCTTCATGTAAATCACATTTTTAATCAGTTATTAATGTATTCACCCATAAACCAACACCCCATGGAAAGGATTATTTACCAACCGTCAGATGTTAATTGTATTGCATCTGTAACATGTGAAAGCAATGCCGCAGCAGCAGCCGGCAGAAAAAAATCAAAAAGCTTATTATCGCTCAGGGCGGCAATAAGTTTTTTTGTTTTGGCGGCTGTGTTTGCATTGCTGCCGCAAATCTCAAACGCCCAACCGTGCTCGTGGAACGGGGGGTCGGGATACAACGACACCCCCGCGTGCGGCTCCTACACGCAAAGGAGCGTGGGCAGCGGCACCTATACGTACGCCAATCTGTACAGGGGCGCCAACTATGAAATCTCCACCTGCGGCTCTTCGTTCGACACGCAGTTGTCCATCTATGACGCCAACCCGGCCTGGAGCTACCGCGCGGGCGGTGACGACAACGGACCCTACTGCTCGGGAGGCAATGCCTCGGTGAACTATACTTCAACCTACACCGGCTCAAATTTCTCCTCGAACCTCATCATTGTCAGCCGGTATAACTGCCAGTTGCACGACTTCACCGGAGCTTCAGCCTTATTGAAATACCAGCAGATTTCGCCTTCGCTCTCGGCAAGCACCACAACTCCATGCCCGGGAGCAAGCGTCACCATCAGTTCGAGTCAGGATAACCTGGGCATGGGTTCGTGGACGCTTCTTACTGTCGGTGGCGGCTCATTCTCTCCGTCCACAGGAAACAGCACGACATATACCCCCAATTCCGCAACGCAAACGAATACGATGAGGTACACCATCGGGTTGTGCTCGCCTACAATTAATATTACATCCTCGGCATTCCCGAGCGTTACGATATCAGGTCCGTCCAACATCTGCGCAGGCTCCTCGGCAGCCTTCACCACGCAGGTATTTGCCGGCAGCGGCTCCAATGTTACCTATCGTTTCTGGAGAAACAGTTCCGTGCTGCTCGCTGGGCCTACTTCCGTGGCATCCGGAACGGTCGTATCGCTCCCGTCACAAACCACCGCTGGCAACTACCATGTGGATGTGGTGAACTCCAACAACGCGGGCTGCTCGGTGGTGAACTCCAGCCAGATACAGTTAAATGTCAATGCCAATCCCACCGCAGGACCCATCACCTGCTCCAATTGCCTCCCCGGAAGTTATGTTTGCTATAATAGCTCGGTTACTTTGAATGCTAACGCGGTAGCCAATTGCGGAAGCATCAACACTTATCAATGGTACCGCAACAGCAGTCCGATTGCCGGAGGAGGCGCGACATTTATCGCCACCCTGCCGGGCACCTATCATGTGGTGGTCACCAACAGTTGCGCGCCCGGATGCTCCGCCACATCGGCAACATTTACGTTAAACCAAAACCCGCAGATAGTGGCAGATGCCGGACCCAACAGGACGGTGTGCCCGAATCCTCCGGGCAACAGCACCGTGCTTGGCGGCAGCCCGTCAGGCAGCGGAGGCACGGGGTCGCTCACCTACGCATGGAGCCCGGCAACGGCATTGAACAGCACCACCATCGCCAACCCGACCGTCACCAACCTCGCAAGCACTACATTATATACGTTAACGGTAACGGATTCCAAAGGCTGCACGGCTATCAAATCAGTGACGGTGACCGTTGGCGATGTGACGCCTCCGGGCATTTCATGCCCGGCTAATATAAGCGTCAATGCCACATCGGGCGCCTGCTCCGCTTCGGTGTCAACGGCCAATCCAACGATAAGCGATAACTGTTCGGTAACCGCTTTGACTTACTCCGTGACGGGGGCTACGTCCTACTCTTCGCCCGGCTCCGGCATCAACTATCTGGGCACCAAAACATTCAACACCAAGTCAAATTCCATCCCGACCAATGTAAGCACTGTTGCTTACACGGTTGTTGACCAATCCGGCCTCACAGCGGCCTGCACCTTCACCGTGACGGTTATTGACAATCAGAACCCGGATGTGGTTTGTCCGGCAGATATCGTCCGCAACAACGATGCTGGCGTGTGCGGTGCGGTGGTCAGTTACAGCGCCTCCACATCGGATAATTGCGGCATTGCTTCCGGGGTGGTGTCTCCGGGATTGTATCCGGGTTCCACGTTCCCGGTGGGCGTTACAACCAACGTGATCACCGTAACCGATTATTCGGGCAACACGGATGTGTGCAGTTTCACGGTAACGGTCAATGATAATGAAAAGCCAAGCATCACCTGCCCTGCGGACATGAGTCAGAACGCCAACGCAAGTTGCGTGGCTACAGTCACTTATTCGGTGACGGCAGGGGATAACTGTCCGGGTGTTGTTACCAACCTGTCGGGCGGTTTGGGCAGCGGCAGCTCCTTCCCGCTGGGAAACACAACGGTGACATGGAAAGCCACCGATGCAAAGGGCAACACCCGTACCTGCAGCTTTGTAGTAACGGTGAATGACGTTACCGATCCGACCATTACATGCCCGGGTAATATCTCCGTGTTCAATTCAGTCGGTCAATGCGGAACGAACGTTACTTATGCAACGCCAACATCTGCTGATAACTGCTCGGGCGTGGGCGCTGCGCTTACCAGCGGTCTGGCAAGCGGTGTGTTTTACCCGGTGGGGGTGACCACCAATGTATGGACTGCCACAGACGGCTCAGGCAATACAAAGACATGCAGCTTTACGGTGACGGTGGTTGACAACAAACCGCCAACGCCCGTATGCCAGAATCTGACGGTTAATCTTAGCTCGTTGGGCGCGGCTTCCATCACGGCAAGCCAGGTGAATAATGGCAGCTCTGATGAATGTGGAGTGCAATCACTTTCCATTAATACAAGCAACTTCGGATGCGCCAACGTGGGCAACAACACGGTTATCCTGACGGTGACGGACGTAAACGGCAATTCGAACACATGCAGCTCAACGGTGCTGGTGAAGGATATAACTGCGCCTGTGCCGCAGTGTCAGAACTTCACTGTCAATCTGAGTTCGGGTCCGCCTGCAGGAGCAACGGCTACCATTACCCCGGCTAACATCAATAACGGATCGAGCGATGCCTGTCCGTTCACCCTCAGCCTTTCACAATCATCATTTAACTGTTCCCATGCGTTTGCGGTCAGCGGCAATCAGGGTGTGATTTTGACGGTAACGGATGCAAGCCTCAATACAGCCACGTGCTCCGCTTTTGTGACGGTGAGGGATGTTAATGCGCCCTCACCGCTTTGCAAGAACATTACAATTCAGTTGAATGCTTCGGGCAATGCCAGCATCACTCCGTCCCAGTTGGATAATGGCACAACCGATAACTGTTCATTCACGTTGGCTATTTCGCAGTCAGCATTTACCTGCGCCCATGTGAGCACGAGCCCGAACACGGTTACGCTCACGGCTACCGATCCTACGGGTAATTCGGCAAGTTGTAACAGCGGGGTTACGGTGCAGGATTTGGTGGCGCCAACACCCGGGTGTAAAAACATCACCGTTGACCTGAGCGCGACAGGTTCGGCAACAACCGCACATAATGCCATTAATAACGGAAGCAGCGATGCCTGCGGCATAGCTACATTCAGTTCATCCAAGACTTCATGGAAGTGCGCCAATGTGGGCAATAATACCGTTACATTGACGGTGACGGACGTTAATGGCAATACAAGCACTTGCAACGGCACAGTGGCTGTCCGTGACGTAACGATTCCCAATGCGGTATGCCAGAACATTACCATTCAATTGGATGCCTTCGGAAGTCAATCCATCGTGGCATCGCAGGTAAACGGAGGAAGCTGGGATAGCTGCGGCATTGCCAACCTTGCTGTTTTCCCGACAACCTTCAGTTGCAGCCAGACCGTCCAATACGGGGTGCAGCAGGTGGTGCTGACTGTTACGGACGTGAATGCCAATCAGAATACCTGCATGGCCAATGTGACGGTGATGGATACCGTGCGGCCTGTGGCGGTCTGCAAGGACTATACAATCGAACTGGATTTTGCAGGAAATGCTCCCGTGTATGCAACTGACCTGAACAATGGAAGCAGCGATGCCTGCGGCATTGACTTGCTCGGAATAACGGGTACATTATCTACAGGAACCTATACCAACGTAAGCCAGGTGGCTGTGGGGTGCGATGATGTTGACACTTCGCCCAATCAGGTCAAGCTGGTTGTTACGGATGATAACGGAAACACCAGGACCTGCAATGCCAACATAACCGTTCTTGACAACACGCCTCCCGTTCTTGAATGTTATGAGGTGAGCGTGTTCACTGATCCGGGTGTTTGCGAGGCGGACGTGACGATCCCTGCGGTAAGCGTTGTTGATAATTGCGTGTTGTCGGGTGTAACGGTTACCAATGACGGGAACGGCAATGACGGGAATGATGCGTCCGGCATTTATCCTGAAGGCATAACCACCGTTACGTGGACGGTTACGGATGCGTTCAATAATTCCGACACATGCCAGTTCCATGTGACGGTTACGGACAATGAGCTTCCCACGGCAATGGATCCGCCCAACCAGTTCTTCCTGATGAATCCGGGCGTTTGTTATGCCAGCGCTATCGTGCAGCCGCTTATCAATGTCAATGACAATTGCGGTATTGCTACGGTGACCAACTCCCATACGGGCACCAACAATGCGAGCGGCAACTATCCGGACGGCATCACGGTGGTGGTATGGACAATTACCGATGTGAATGGAAACATTGCCAATAAGATGCAGTTCATAGCTGTAATTGACCTTCAACTACCGCAATTGGTGTCAGGCACCTGCCCGGGACCGGTCACGGTGGGCACTGACCCGGGGGTTTGCAAAGCTGATGTCACGTTAACGGCTCCTCAATACACCGATAATTGCGGCATAGGCTTTATCGTGGCAACTGTAAATAACGTGATCATCAATTCAGTGCATGATAACTTTAACCTCGGCAGTACAACCATCGTTTGGAAAGCGCTGGATATTCACAGCAACTTTAATACGCAATGCAGCCAGGTAATAACGGTGTTTGATGATGAGAATCCTGCCATTACCTGCCCGGCAAACAAGAATCAGAACACCGATCCGGGCGTTTGCAATGCCGTTGTCAATATTTCTGTCCCGGTCACATCGGATAACTGTTCCGTTGCCAGCGTAGTAAACAGCAAGGATGGCGACAACAATGCCTCCGGAACATATCCTCTTGGTCTTACCACTGTGGTATATACGGTTACTGACGGATCAAGCAATACAACCACATGCAGTTTCACGGTTAATATTACCGATGCAGAGTTGCCGGGTATTACATGCCCGGTAAGCCAGACGGTCAGCACCGACCTTGGTGTTTGCGAGGCAGGGGTTACGGTATTGGCGCCCGCCACATCGGACAATTGCGGTGTTGCATCGGCATTGAATAATTACAACGGCACATCGGATGGAAGCGACACCTATCCGATTGGCACGACAAACGTGAGATGGACGGTCACTGATAACAGCGGCAACACAAGAACCTGTACGCATTCAATCACCGTTAACGATAATGAAGACCCGACAATCACCTGTCCTCCGGATGAAAATCTCGGTGTTGATGCGGGACTTTGCGGAAACAACCTCACCATCGCGGCTCCCGTCACTGACGATAACTGCGGGGTTGATTTGGTGCTGAATGATTATAACGGTACGGATGATGCATCAGATTATTATCCGGTAGGTTCGCATACCGTGCTTTGGGGCGTATTGGATGTGCATGGACTGGTGTCTTTCTGCAATCAGCAGATAAACATCTCCGATGATGAGATTCCGGCTATTACATGCGCTGCTGCGCAATCAGATTCAACGGATCCGGGACAATGCCAGGCTAACGTTACCGTGACGGGACCCGTGTATTCGGATAATTGCGGTGTTGATTTGATGCTTAACGATTATACCGGAACGGATGACGCTTCCGGTATCTATTATGTCGGCACCACTACCGTGCTGTGGGGTGTGCTTGACATCTATGGCAACGTGAATTTCTGCACGCAGGACATCACAGTGACTGACTATGAGCTCCCGTCTATTACGTGCGGAGCTGCCCAGACTCAAACTGCCGATCCCGGTGTGTGTCAGGCATATGTTGTTGTAACAGGACCCGCCACCGGTGATAATTGCGGTGTTGATTTGGTTGCCAATGACCGCACCGGCACTGAAATCGGAGATGATGTTTATCCGGTCGGCACCACCACTTTGACATGGGGTGTATTGGATATCTATGGCAATGTGAATTTCTGCACCCAGGATATCACCGTGACGGATGACGAAGATCCGTCCATCACTTGCGCTCCGGGACAAACCCAGACTGCTGATGCCGGGGAATGTCAGGCGGCAGTTACGGTTACTTCTCCTCTTTCAAGCGGTGATAATTGCGGGGTTGCGACCGTGCTCAATAACTATAACGGAACTGTTGACGCAAGCGATACTTACCCGGTGGGAACGACTACCATTATCTGGACGGTTACCGACATTCATAACAATGCATCTACCTGCACCCAGGCCATCACCATCACCGATGATGAAGATCCGACCATCAGTTGCGCTGCCGACCAGTCGCAGGATACCGATCCGGGACTCTGCACGGCAACGGTGACTGTGACGGGACCTGGCTCCGGTGATAATTGCGGTGTGGCTTCAGTCGTGAATAATTACAATGGCACTTCTGATGCCAGCGATGTGTATCCCATTGGCACAACCACCATCACCTGGACGGTAACAGACATTCATGGACATGCGGTTCAATGCACGCAGGATATCACCATCAGCGATAATGAGGATCCATCCATCACCTGCGCTGCCGATCAAACACAAACTGCAGACCCAACCGTTTGCCAGGCTGCCGTAACGGTCATCGGCCCGGGATCGGGCGATAACTGCGGAGTCGCCACGGTGATTAATGACCGGAACAGCACAAGTAATGCCAGCGGCACTTATCCGGTAGGCACCACGACATTGACATGGACGGTTACCGATATTTATGGCAACAGTTCGCAGTGCACACAGGATATCACGGTAACGGATGATGAGGATCCGCTTGTTTCGTGTCCGGCTGATGTGGTTCAGAATACGGATCCTGGCGTATGTGTGGCTGCGGTGACAATTGGCGTTCCTCCCACATCGGATAATTGCGGAGTGGCAACAGTGGTTAACAGCAAGAACGGCACGAACAACGCAAGCGATACATACGCGCTTGGAACAACCGTAGTGACATATACCGTTACTGACATACATGGAAATTCCACAACCTGTAGCTTCAGCGTGTTGATAACCGATGCCGAATTGCCGACAATTACCTGCCCCACCAACAAGGTGCTTAACAATACGGTTGACTTGTGCACCGGAACGGTGGTGATTAATGTTCCTCCGACAAACGATAATTGCGGTGTGGCAACTGTGGTGAATAATTATAATGGAACAAATAACGCCAGCGACACCTATGATGTTGGCACGACAACCGTTACATATACCGTAACTGATGTGAACGGAAATTTCAACACCTGCAGTTTCACGGTGACGGTCAATGATGTGCAGGTTCCTGAGTTCCCCTGCCCGGCTGATATCGTCCAGACTGCTGACCCGGGAGCTTGCGATGCCGCGGTAACTTTTGCTGAACCGCTTCCATGGGACAACTGCGATGTGGACACAATCATGAATGATTACAACTTCAAGGCGAACGGCAGCGATGTATATCCGGTGGGGACAACTACGTTGCTATGGACGGCAATTGATGTGCATGGCAACACTACCACCTGCACGCAGAATATCACCATCACCGATGATGAAGATCCCGTCATCCAATGCGAGCCGGGCATGGCGCAAACCAATGACCCGGGTGAGTGTGGCGCTGACATGACCGTCATCTCTCCGGCAGCCAGCGATAATTGCGGCATTGCCAGCCTGGTCAACAGCGCCAACGGCACCAGCGATGCCAGCGGGTTCTACCCGGTGGGCATCACGAATATACTTTGGACGCTGACGGATATTCACGGGCATGTGGTGTCCTGCAATCAGGTCATCACGATTACCGATGACGAGAATGCTGTGATCGTTTGCCCGGCTGATGTCCTGCAGACTGCGGATATTGCGCAATGCCAGGCAGCCGTGTTCATTCCGCTTCCCCTCACGAGCGATAATTGCGCGGTGGACATTTACGGTGCGGACTATACCGGATGGTCTGAAAACGCGAGCGGGATGTATCCGGTGGGCACAACGACTGTTGAATATAAGATTCTCGATATTTACAGCAATTTGGATTCATGCTCATTCACGGTCACCATCACGGATGATGAAAATCCGTTTATTATCTGCCCGAATGACATCATCTATGGCAATGATGCCGGAGAATGCGAGGCTGGCGTTACGGTGGTGGTTCCCCTGACATCGGATAATTGCGGGGTGGCGTCTGTTGTGAATGATTATAACGGAACCAATGATGCCAGTGATGATTACGTGGTTGGAACCACAACGGTGGTTTATACGGTAACGGATATCCACGCGAATAGCGCCACTTGCAGTTTCACCGTTACGGTGAATGACCATGAGAGTCCAACCATCACCTGTCCTGCAGACGTGAATCAGACGGCTGACCCGGGCGAGTGTGAAGCGGATGTGACCATCGCGGTTCCCCCAACGGGAGATAATTGCGCGGTGGCAACGGTAGTGAACGATAAGAATGGCACCAATGATGCCAGCGATACTTATGACGTTGGCACGGAAATAGTGACCTATACAGTAACCGATATATATGGTAATTCGATAGTTTGCTCGTTCAGCGTCACCATAACGGATGATGAGATACCGAGCATCACTTGCCCGGCTGATATTACTCAGACGGCTGACGCGGGAGAGTGCGAGGCAGGCGTTACGATTGCGTTGCCGGTGGTTGATGACAACTGTGACGTGGACATGATCTTGCATGTGCTGAGCACCGATACCAATGATGTGCAGATGGGGGATGCAAGCGGTGACTTTGCCGTTGGCACCACCGAGGTAACTTATGCCGTGATTGATATTCATGACAATTACAATATATGTTTCTTCACGGTTACCATCACCGATGACGAGGATCCAACGATTACCTGCCCGGCTAACCAGGTGGTGAATACCGACCCGAATGTTTGCACGAGGGCAATCGTAATTGCTGTTCCGGGAACAGGTGATAATTGCTCTGTTGCCAGCGTGGTGAATGATTACAACGGCACCAATAACGCAAGCGACACCTACAATCTGGGTCTGACCACAGTGACCTATACGGTAACTGATATTCATTCGAATAGTACGACCTGCAGCTTCACGATTACTGTCAACGACCAGCAGGTGCCGACCATCACCTGCCCGGATGACATCATCCAGTCGGCTGATCCGGGATTATGCTCCGCAGCGGTAACAGTTCCTGTTCCACCGGCTTATTGGGATAACTGCACGGTGGTAACAGTGCTGAATGATTACAACGGCACTGCTGATGCAAGCGATGTATATGATGTGGGCGTTACCATTGTCGAATGGACGGTTACCGATCAGAGTGGCAACACTGCTGACTGCGCCATGTCAATTCTCGTGTTTGACGATGAAGATCCGGTTATCTACAATTGTCCGGCTGACATCAACGTGATTGCTACTGATCCTGATGATTGCGATCCGCAGGTGTTCTGGACTGAGCCTAC
Source organism: uncultured Chitinophagaceae bacterium (assembly GCA_964502525.1). Classification (GTDB taxonomy): domain Bacteria; phylum Bacteroidota; class Bacteroidia; order Chitinophagales; family CAIOSU01; genus DATLYB01. Next base: position 30,431 of record CAZCXH010000020.1, on the reverse strand, counting down.
GGCTTCTGACAATTGCTCTTATACGCTGACCAGCAATTATCATCCCGGTGATGAGTTTGATGTTGACCCGGGTTCATTCTCGGTGAATTATCTGGCAGTTGACCCGTCAGGCAATACAGCCACATGCAGTTTCGTGGTTAACGTTGACCCGACTCCGCTGGTGCTCACATCCGATACTTCGGAGTATCAATGCGGTTTCAACATTACCTGCCATGGCGCAAGCGATGGATGGATTGACCTGACCGTTGACGGTGCATGCAGGCCATACACTTATGCATGGACCGGCCCCAATGGATTCACAGCATCAACGGAAGATATTACCGGTTTGGTGGCAGGACAGTACTGCTATACGGTGACAGATTCCAGACTCCAGGGTTACCCCGGCAACGGGCAGTCAACCAATGGTTGCATCACGCTTGTTGAGCCTGATGAACTGGTGATAACAGAATTGAGCAGCGATACGGTTGAGTGTGGTTTCAACATTACTTGTCATGGAGCCAGCGATGGAGCAATCAACCTTGATTTGGATGGAGGCGCTGAGTGCCTTGCATACACCTATGCATGGACAGGCCCCGGTGGATTCACGGCTTCCACGGAAGACCTGGCTAACCTCGGTCCCGGCACCTACAATGTGACGATCACCGATGCCAACGCTTGTTCCACAAGCGGCAGCATCACGCTCACCGAGCCTGACGAACTGGTGATAACAGAGTTGAGCAGCGATACGGTTGAGTGTGGATTCAACATCAGTTGCAACGGAGCCAGCGATGGCGCGATCAACCTTGATTTGGATGGAGGCGCTGAGTGCCTTGCATACACCTACGCATGGACAGGCCCCGGTGGATTCACAGCTTCCACGGAAGACCTGGCTAACCTCGGTCCCGGCACCTACAATGTGACGATCACTGATGCGAACGGATGTTCAACGAGCGGCAGCATCACGCTTACCGAGCCTGATGAATTGGTTATTACAGATTTGAGCAGCCCCGTGTTTGCATGTGGTTTCAACATTACCTGTCATGGAGCGAGCGATGGTTCGATTAATTTGGATTTGGATGGAGGCGCTGAGTGCCTTGCATACACCTACGCATGGACAGGCCCCGGTGGATTCACAGCTTCCACGGAAGACCTGGCTAACCTCGGTCCCGGCACCTACAATGTGACGATCACCGATGCCAACGCTTGTTCCACAAGCGGCAACATCACGCTCACCGAGCCTGACTCGCTCTTAGCCAGCGGTGTAAAATCAGTTTACGAGTGTGGTTTCAACATCAGTTGCCATGGCTATAATGATGGCAGCATTGATGTTACCGTGACAGGCGGCTGCACTCCTTACACTTTCGCATGGACTACTCCTAATGGTTCAGGATTGACCCCTGGTGCCGAAGACCAGAGCGGCTTGACAAGGGGTATTTACAGGGTGCTGATTACTGATCCCAACGGTTGCAGCCGTTTGCTGGTATTCACCTTGACCGAGCCTGATGCACTGGCAGTTACTGATTTGAGCAGCCCGACTTATCCGGGAGGCTGGAATGTTACCTGCAGCGGTGCGAATGATGGTTCGATCAATCTGGATGTTACCGGAGGCGCGATCTGCGAGCCATACTCCTACCAGTGGACTGGTCCTGATACTGTTTTCATCACGGTTGATACCGTTGCGACCAATCTTACATTGTCGGGCTACGTGGTTGAGGAAGTTTCAAATGATGGTTCCGGCAGCAGCAGCAGTTATCACTGGAGCAGCAGCAGCCGCAGCGGCAGTTACTGCGGAGGCGGTGGTTCGGATGGCGGATCAGCCGGCTGTGATATTTCCTACAGGGAAGAAGTGGCGGGAGCGCCTGATGGCAGCGGAGGAATATGGTATTCCATTGGAGACAAGTGCATATTCGAGCTGATTCATGAAGTGCCCGCGGGAACCACATTAACCATCAGATGGAGGCAGAAGCCCGGGCAGTCCGGCACGTCAAGCATGAAGGTATATACGTCAGCCGATGGCGTGATTTACGGTCCGCATGCATCCAGCCCGTTGAACACTACCAATGAAGCCTACTTTGACCAGACGCTGGTCGCAGGCGCTCCAACACGCTATGTATGGCTCGAAGCTGCCGCTTCGCCCGACTTCCAGGTGGACGCAATCACCTATAGTTTTGTGCAGACCACCTATCAAATCGTTGTGGATACCACCACAGGAGGAGCCTTTACCGCCACGACAGAAGATCTTAGCGGTTTGTGGGCAGGCGAATACTGCGTAACGGTTACCGATGTCAACGGATGTTCAATTGACTCCTGCATCACGCTTACCCAGCCTGACCCGGTTGACCTTGGTGTTTGCGATGATCAGACAGTGGTGTTGGGTTACTATCCTGAAAACGTAGCGGTGATTACAACCAACGTCACCGGTGGATTACCGCCATACAACTACTATTGGAGCACTGGTGAAAACACGGCTTCAATAGAAGTGGCGCCCACGGTTACAACCACCTACACGGTGACAGTTACCAGTCAGAACGGTTGTATCGGATTTGGAAGCCATACGGTAACGGTGGTGGACATCCGCTGCGGCTCAGGTCTTGACCGCGTATCCATGTGCAACACGAGCAACAAGAACTATTGCGTGAAGGAATCCGATGTTCCCGGCAAGCTGGCTTTGGGATGGACGTTGGGTGAATGTACGGGCGGCAGCCAGAATGCTTTGTGCAGCAACGGCATTGATGACGACCATGATGGCTTGACTGATTGCGCTGATCCGGCTTGCTTCGGCACCCCTGTATGCGGAGCCGATTACCCGATTGACCTCAGCAACGGAAACTGTGGCGCACCGGTAATTGAAGGCTGCGCTTGTGACGGAGGCATCAAGAGCTACACCGTTCAATACACCGGCACCAGCGGAGTGACCATTAAGGCTTATTCGGGCACCGGACACAGCGGCTTGCTGGCTACCTTCAGCAATGTGCAGAATGGAGATCAGCTTACTGTGAATGCCGCAGGCTCCGGTGTGCTTAACACCTACACCTACTTTGAAATAGTGGGCGCCAGCCCGGATGTAGCCGTATTCACGGGCTGCGGAAGCTTCACGGTGAGCGGTAATGCTACTGCGGTATATTCGTCAGCAGGCGTTCCGGATGCGGCAGATGCAACAGGTTCTGTGAATAGCAGCGGAGCTGAGTTGTATGATTCTGGCGACAACATCGTGTTGACGCTCGGTCATACAATTCCTGCCGGCACCACCTACAAGTTATATTGGAGGCAAAAACCGTTTCAGTCCGGCACTTCAACTTTAGCCGTGTCTGAGTCTTCCGATGGCTCGACTTTCACCGCAAACGGATCTTCGCCTCTGAGCACTTATTGGGAATACTACTTCTACACGAGTTTGACTGCAGGATCTGCTACGAAGTATGTGAAAGTAGAGGCTACCTCAGGCAATGATCTGAATGTGGATGCCATTACCTACACCTACAGTGTGCCGCAGGGTGTTGGTCTCGTATCCGGACCATTCACCACCACAAGTTTTGTTGACAGGATGAACAGCACCTGCAATGGCGATGTGCCATCTTGCAACATTTGCGAGCCGGATGGTTACATCAAGCTGTTGGCGGTGAAATACTATGGATCCAGCGGAGCCTTGGTGAAGGTGAGGAATTATCCGTCACAGAACGTGATCCAGGTATTCTACAATGTGCAGAATGGCGATGAACTGATAGTGAACGGAACGTTTAACACAGGAAGCAAGCTGGATGATGTGACTTATCTTGAAGTGGTAAGTTCCCCGACAGCTCCGTATGCTTCCATCCCAACAAGCTGCATCAACGGCAAGGGAGAAGCGCTCATAGGCAGAACCTTCGGTAACTTCAAGGTTACGGGTGTTACGGATAACAGAAATTACACCTGTGGTATGGATGCGCCTTGCGCATGTTCCGGTGGCATATCGTTCCTCGGTCTGATTTACAACGGAACTGCAGGCGGCACGGTGAAAGCTTATGCAAAGAGCAATCACCAGAACCTGCTCCAAACGTACAGCAACCTGCAGCCGGGCGATTCAATCCTCGTGAGGTCGGATGTGCTGAATATGTCCAAGTTCAATACCAATACCTACTTTGAGTTGGTAGGATATATTCCGGATATTGCGATCAATACTTCTTGCGCTGATTATATCACCGGAATGGAATATGGTCCGCTGACGGTTTACGGATATGTTGATAAGAACGGTGGACTGTGCAACATGACACCGCCACCTGCCTGCCCGTGTGACGGTGGTATTTCATCCGTAACGATTGATTATGATGTGTTTGACAGCCTGAGCATAGGAGATGCTACGGTGAACTTCTACACCGATCTGCTCCATACCACCCTGATTGCTTCATTTACGGATGTGGATCCGGGCGAAGTGCTGGTGGTGTCCGCATCGGCATTGCCCGGTGGAGTGTTTGGTTCGGTAACCTTCGTGCAGATAGTTGGTTCGGGACGTCCTGACATCAAGCTGCCGACCTCGTGTGAAAAAGCGGTGGATGAGCTGATCGGATCTTCGTTCAGGGAGTTGTTTGTGCAGAGTTACACTGACGCGCAGGGACATGGCTGCGACAACGAATGTGGTGTAGGCAAGACGCTGATGTGTCATAATGCAGTGAGCAGCAGCAGTTGGAGCTTCAGTTTCGGGCATTGGCATTGCAGCGGTGGAGCGCGTGAACAATGCGTGAAGAACAAGGATGTGAACAAGAAGCTGCAGACAGGTGACTGGACATTGGGTCCGTGCCCGGACGATGCAAAACCGGATCAGTTGATAACGACTGGCGGAGAAGGATTTGAACTGACCGCTCAGCCCAATCCGTTCTCGGAAACAACTACCATCAGCTTCAGGCTGGCGGAAGAAGAACGGGTAAGCCTGGTAGTATATGATGTTGCGGGCGAAGAGGTGGCGAAACTGTTTGAAGGCGTTGCGGAGAAAGATCAGTTGTACCAGATGGAGTTCAAGGCTGCGATGAATCCTGACGGCATGTACTTCTACCGCCTCGTAACGGAAAGCGGTGACGTATATATCAGGAAGCTGGTGCAGACGAAACAATAAAGGAAGGGCAGGTATAACGGTTCTTTGAAGGTATTTTAAAAATCAATTCCCGCCCCTGAAGAAAAGATGGGGCGGGAATTGGTTTTTATATCATCGGTGAATGAGTTTTTGAACTTGCACTGCATGAGTGCCCGATGGTAAATCCCGGTTGCAATTCGTTTTTTGCGCTTGTTCCGGGATAATTTAATCGGCTCAAAGGTTGATTTTTAGAGGTAATATTCTTAATTTAGTTTTCATTCACGTGAAAAAAATGGGCATATGGCAAAATTTTACTCCTCGCTTTTCATTCTTCTTGTATTTTTTCCGTGCGTTCTGAGCGCGCAAAATGTTGGCGTAGGCACTTCTGATCCGAGGGAAAAATTAGAGGTCGCAGGCGCTGTCATTATAGGCACTACCACCGCGGATATTCCGGGCACGATAAGGTTTAATCCTTCAGCAGGCTCTGACGGGAAGTTCGAGGGGCGCGACAGCACCGGATGGGTGCCGTTTGGCGGAGGCAGCGGTGAATCGTTATGGAAGAAAAATGGAATTAATATTTATCCTGATACGCCACAGTACAGCGGCAATGTCGGAATAGGCACCATTGTTCCGCTTGCCAAGCTTCATGTGAAAGGCAACGGCAATATTGCCATCAGAGCCGAAACTGCCAACGATACCCTTCCGGCCCTTGATGTTATTAACACTACAGGCGTTGCGGTAAAGGCGAAAGCCGATCATGATTCTTTATGGGCGATTGAAGCGATCAACCTGGATTCATCGGGCTATGCCATCAAGTTGATTAATGCTCAGGCTCAGGATACCGTGAATGGTGATATAGTGCCAAGGGAAGGCGGTAATGCGGCATTACTTGTAGGGGATATGAATTTATGGGGCGCCTTGAGAAATTCGGACAGCACGTTGTATGGAGGCTCAGTTGCCATTAATGACGGGCTGACGGTAGGCGACATCGCTGGCGCATCGTGCACCCCTGAAACGGATACATCTGCCGCCTTTAATCACGATTTTGGCGCGTCTTTCGAGGTGATTTACCATGGCTTGGGCAATAATGAAGTTTATACCAATTTGATCGCGGATGATACGAGTAATGACTGCCGGACAATAACGAAGGTGTATGTGGAAGCCAAGGTGGGAGATGACGAATCTTTCCCGCTTGAGTTTGAGGTCTATTTAAGGGGGCAATATATTTTCGGAATACCGAATGAGCCTTCCGCAAATTTGAGCAATTACATGCCTCTTCCCACTGCGTATCCTGCCGGATACTACATCAGCGGCAGCAATGCCTACGAGAGTTCTTTGTGCGGATGCTATACTTCAAGATGGGGTTGGAATGTCAGCGCTCCCTTCGCAGGGCAGGATCCGAATGACATTGACATCAACTTCAATAACGACTGGTATACTCAATTCAACTCCAACAGCTACGTTGCGCCTGACTATGATGGGGATTATTTATTCGCTTACAGCGGAACGGTTCATTACAAGTGGGGAGACACGATTCAGGCACCGGCTTACGCGACCTATGGAGATATCAGGGCTTCAGGCTCCGTTTATGCAAATTCGGATGATCTGCTGGGTGATGTTGCCGAATATTTCAAAGTGTTCTCCATGGGCAGGCAACCTGAGGCGGGTGATATAGTTTCCATTTCAAAAAAAGATCCTCAGACATTTGAACTGAGTTCTGCCGCTTATGATCCTCTGTTGGTGGGGGTGGTTTCCGAAAAGCCTTCCGTTCACCTCAACAATCCCAAGTCGGGCTATCCTATCGGATTGACCGGTCGCGTTAAAGTGAAGGTGAACCTGATGGGTGGAAAAATCGGGGTGGGCGATCCGGTTACTTCGTCATCGGTGGAGGGAATCGGCATGAAAGCCAGCGGCAACGGTACCATTGTGGGCTATGCGCTGGAAGCCTATGATGGCTCCCGCGTGGAGAAGGGGTATGGATATATTATTATTTTATTGGCGAGAGGGCATGTTGAGAAATTAAGCCCGGATGTAAAAGTGGAGGAAATAAACGCCCCAACTTATGGCGGAACGCTGGTGAAGGGATCCATGAAAGTGATGAATGATGAAAAAACCGTCTTTATTCCCTGGGGCGCTTCCCTGGCGCAAGACATGCCTTCGGATGTGGAGTTCGATGATTTGTTCGTGGAATTGACTCCGTTTGGCGGAAATGCGGAATTGATCGTGAAGGACGTAAATGTGGAAGGCATCACGGTTGAAATCATCAACAAAAGCGATGGGTTCAAAGGGTTCTACTATAAAACCGATATCGTGACTTCGATGGCGGCATCCCCTGGCAGCAACGTTGGACAGGATGTTTCTGCGGGAAGGGAAAGTGAATATTCTTATGAAGAAAGGGTGTCGAAAGCAACTGAATTGTACAAAGAGTGGGCTGCCGCGGGCAAAGCGCTTCAGAAAAAAGGCATGAGCCTTGCGCCCATCCGGACTATGACGAGCGGCAAGCAGGCGAGCTTGTATAAAAAGGAAGTTGTCGCTTCATGGCAGCGCAACGCGCCTGAATTGTTCGCGCAGTGGCAAAATTTAGGAAGGGAATTGTCGCAGGTGGTCAATGACGATCAAAGCATCATGGAAAAAGCAAGGGGAGCGAATTAAAGGATAAAAGAAAATATTCAGGCTAAAACCCCTCAGTCTTCCGAGGGGTTTTTTATTTTGCTAAATTTCCTTTTTCAAATTTCAAATGGTACCATTTAGAATTTGCCTATTGCCTGTTGCCGTTCTGTCGAAGGAGGCAAGATTAAATTCCAAATGGCATTACGGTTCAGTCTTATTTCTGACAGCCCTGTCGTTGCCTTCATTCTGCCAGCCAAAAAAGCTTTTCATTAATGAGATCGCAGCCGCGAATTACTCTATCCTCAAGGATGAAGCGGAAGAGTATGATGATTTTGTTGAGCTGCACAATGCGGATAATTCGGATGTTGACGTGAGCGGGATGTATCTTTCAGACAAGCGGAACACTAAAAAAAAATGGAAAATACCTGATTCCATTCCTGACCTCACGACCATCCCCGCGAAGGGCTTTTTGGTAGTTTGGTGCGATGATGATACCGCGCAGGGGTTGCTTCACGCTGACTTTAAGCTGGATAACAGCGGAGAGTCAGTGTATCTTTTCGCGAAAGACGCTAAGACGCTGATTGACAGCGTCAGGTTTCCGAAGCAATATCTTGATTTTACGTACGGCCGGATAGCTCAGGGAGATGAATGGAGTTATTTCACCGAACCGTCTCCCTGGATGGCAAACAAGGGCGAGGTGAAGATTTCTGAAGCATGCCAGCCGCCTGCCTTTTCTCCTGAGAGCGGATTTTATGGCAGCAGCATAAAGGCGGATATTGTCGTTCCGGATAATTGCGAAGTTTTTTATGACATAGGCGGCAAGGCGCCTGACCCCGCAAATTCGATTCGCTATTCCACCCCGGTTGAAATCACCGAAAACACGGTTATCAGGGCGCGGGCTTTCCGGAAAGGCTTCCTTCCAAGCGAAGTTGCAACAGCCGTGTATTTTGTCAATGAAAAAGTGACGGTGCCAGTTGTTTCGGTCGTCACCGCCCCGCTCAATCTCTGGAACGGTGAGGAGGGTATTTATACCAACCCTTTTGAGGATTTGGAAAAGTTATCAAATTTTCAATATTTCACGAAAGAAGGCAGGCCGGTTGTAAACATGGATGTGGCTCTGAAAATCTTTGGCAACACCAGCAGGAACAGTTCCAAGCAGTCTTTCACGGTGAAAGCGGGTGAAAAGTTCGGGCGCGACAGGATGGAATATCCTTTCTTCCCTGACAAGCCTCAAATAAAAAGCGTTGATGGCGTGATTCTAAGGGGGGATGTGACTTCGGGCAGGGGAGGGGGCGACCGTGAAACTGCCGGAGAACGGGTGAAGAATGAGCTGATGTTTAAAATGATTCAGGCGGCTGGCGGTCATGTTGACGCCCAGGCGTATCAGCCGGTGGTTCTGTTCATCAACGGCAGCTATTGGGGGCTTTACAACCTCATGGAGCGCAAGGGCAAGGATTTCATTAAAAACAATCACGGGGTTAAGGATGTTGACATCATCTATGCCGAATATTTGAAGAGCGTTGAAGGCGACAGCCTTCATTATCAAAGCATGCTTGAATACATGCAGAGAAATGATTTGGAGGATGATTTGGTTTTTGAGAAGCTCAATTCCATGATGGATATTGCCAGCCTTGTTGATTACTGGATATTTGAAATATATTCCGCCACGCACGACTATAAGGTGAACATACGCATGTGGCGTCCGCGGACGCCAGACGGCAGGTGGCGCTGGATAGCGTTTGATGAGGATTCATGGGGAAAAGTTTTCGAAGAATCGCTTCATGACTTCACCTATGAGGATTATCCGTCATCCATCTACATCCTTGGCGCCATGCTGCTGAATGAGAAGTTCAGGATTCAGTTTATCAACCGGTATGCCGACCTGCTGAACACCGTGCTGCTCCCGCAAAATGTTCACCGGATGATAGACGAGATACAGGCCGTGATTAAAGATGAGAAACAGCGCGACTATGACCGCTGGAAAAACTTAGTCAACTTCGTGGAGCCGGGTTCGCAGATTGCCATGCTGAAGGAATTTGCGGAGAAAAGGCCGGATACGCTTCGCAACGAAGCGCTGGAAAGATTTGAATTGAGCGGAATGACTAAGATAAATTTGAATGTTTCCGGCAAGGGGACAATAGCGGTGAACACCATCACCCCCGCTGCATTTCCATGGACAGGAATTTACTTTTTGGATGTTCCCGTTACGCTCACTGCGGTTCCTGAGCAGGGGCATCGTTTTGAAGGCTGGTCGGATGCCGGCCTGGAAAACAAGCAGAAAGTGGTGATCAACCCGCGTGACGAAGAATATAAATTAACGGCAATATTCGAGTGAATGGCTTCTCAACGAACCACTGAGAAGCGGCTTTTTCCCGCAACTTTTCTTCCGTCATGCAGCAGCAGCAGGTAAATGCCGCCAGGCAATTCCTCAATGGAGATTTTAGCCGCTCCTGATGATGAAATATTTTCAAGGCTTGCCGTTTGCAATAATTTCCCGCAAGCGTCAAATACCTGAGCGAATGTTGCCTCGGGAATTTCAATGTATAAGTAATCGGTTCCGGGATTGGGATAAACCAAAAGCAATGCCTCTTTACCTGTTTCTTCAATTGAGGTGATGCCCGTCACTGAAACGGAATCGCAGAAAGTGTCTGTTCCGCTGGCGTTGGCAACCGAAAGGCAAACATAATAACTGCCATTGGAAGAGTAAGTGTGCGAGGGGTTCTGCGCTATGGATGTATCCCCATCGTCAAAGTTCCAGTGGAAGGTCGTGGGGTTGTTTGAGGATGTATTGGTGAAATTCACTGTTCCGCCTGAAGGATTTTCCCAGGTGAACGCTGCAACGGGAGGCTGAACAGCCGTTAAACTGAACGCTTCCGTTGCGGAGCATCCGTAGAAATCTTCAACAGTTACCGTATAGTTTCCAGCCGATAATCCTGTGATTATTAAAACGCTGTCTCCGTTATTCCAGTGGACGTAGTAGGGAGCCGTCCCTCCTGAAAGCAGCAGTTCTATGGAGCCGTTGTTGTTGCTGCCAACCGGATGAACGATTGCGGCATCTATTATAATCGGATCATATTGGCTTTCAACCGAACCTATGTCAATGCCATTGCCATGAATTCTCGCAGAATCACGCTGATCGGTGCTCAATGCGCCTGCAGGGTCTCCTGAATCAATTGCGGGACTTCCGCATTGAGGCTCATGCGTCAGCATGGTGCCCCCATTGTTTTGAAGCGGACCGAGCAGCGGATCAACCGGGATGGATGATGTTCCAAATTTATCCGATGCGGCAGGAGTTAGGTCAGCACCGCTTAAAGGACTGATATCCCTTACCAGATTATGCCCCTGTGAGATAATTTTTCCGGAAGAATTATAAAGTTCATCGCCTTGCCCGTTGGCGGTGTCATTTGCAATAATTGTATTTGAAAAATGCAGCGTGTCGGCATTGTTCACACCGCCACCGCTTGAGGATGCTTTATTGAAGGCAACGGTGCAGCGGAAAAGCGTGGTTTTACCCGTGTTCTGAATTCCACCGCCCGAGTTGGCGCGGTTTCCGCTGAGGGTGCATCCATTTATTGTCAATTCACCTGAATTAACTGCCGCGCCACCATTGCTTCCTGAAATGTTCCCGCTTAAAGTGCTGTTGTTGATCGTTAGTTCATCTTCATTTCCTATTCCGCCACCGGAACCTGCCGCGTTATTATTGCTGATGGTGGTGGTGGCAATGGTAAGATTGCCTTCATTGCGCACGCCTCCGCCTGCACCGCTTGAATTTCCCTGTATCCTCGAAGTCAATATTTGAAAACTCCCGCTGTTGGTGAAAATCCCGCCTCCTGCGGAAGCGGGATTGTTCACCGTGTTGTTCTCGATGAGGCATTGCACCGCCCTGCCGTTGCCATAATTCAAAATACCGCCTCCATCCCCGCTGGCGTTGTTACCGGATATGGTGCTGCCTGTTATGAAAAGCGAAGCCTGCGCATAGATGCCGCCACCCCGCCCGCCCGAATTTCCGATTATAATATCGCTGTTAAAAGTGCAACCGCCCATGCATGCGATGCCGCCTCCTCCTTCAATCGAGGAATTATTCTGAAAAACACACCCCGATGAGTTGAACCTTCCTGAAGGAGAACTGTAAACCGCTCCTCCGAATTTTGACGAATTGTTATTCAGCACGCACGTTTTGAGGGACAAGTCGCCATTGCTGTAAACCGCGCCTCCGCTGTCAGGCGACATCCCTTCTGTTAAAGTCATGTCCTCGATGCTGACCGTATCGCCTGCGGTAATCGCGAATATGCGCGAAACATGGTTGCCGCTGATGAACGTGGAATCATCGTCCAGTCCGATAATGACAAGGTTTTTATTGATGATGATTTCCCCTGATGTAAGTATTATCGTGTCTCCCGTCAATATCGTATCAAACATGATAATATCACCGCTGCCGGCAGAGCCGATTGCATCTCTCAGCGATCCGCTGCCGGAATCATTGCTGTTCATAACGGTGATGGTGATTCCTTCCGAAGCGGTGGGACGCAGCAGCAAAAGCGCAATTAAAACAGCAACGGCAATTTGCCGCGATATGCGGAAACCAATTCTGAATGGATGCATAACCGGGATTTTTGTATTCTAATTTTTTACGAGTTGCCTCACCAGCCCGCCACCGCTGTACCTTATTTGAACAAGATAGGTGCCGGACGCGAACGGTGCAAGATCAATTTTCATTTCTTTGTTCTCCATCACTGAACTGAAAATCAACTTTCCGATGGGGTCATACAGGTTCACCGTTAATTCCTTATCCTGCAATCCTTCCGTTTTTACGAAGAAAAACTGTTCTGCCGGATTTGGATAAACAATAACCTGCGGAGGCGCGACCCCGGGAATATTGTTGCACGGGTCAACAGTAATCTCTTCGCTGTCAACTCCGGTGCAGCCGTTGGCTCCGGTCAGGGAATAGACAATAATATGAGTTCCGACTCCCGCATTGGCAGGGATAAATTCTCCATAGTCATTGTCCTCGGTAGGAGTAAAACCGGATCCTTGAATTATGCCCCCTCGCGGAGTGCCTCCAATAATAATAGCTTCGTCACTGATGCAGTAAACGGTGGTGTCAAACCCGAATAATGTAACCTGGGGGGTTGGCTTGACTGTAACGGTTACCTGACCGTAATCCTCGCAGCCAAAACTGTTTGCCACCGTCACCGAATAGGTTGTTGTGCTCGATGGGCTTACTGGTGTAATGCTCGAATCCGCGCCATGGCTCCAGTAATATTCCGTCCCTCCGGTTGCATATAAAATGACCTCCTGACCATCGCAAATTGTAGTGTCCGGCCTGACCGTTGCGTTCACCCCGGGTGCTACCATAATTGTGATTGTATCGGCATACACGCAGCCATCAACAGTCGTAACGGTAACGCTATACATCTGCGTTGCTGAGGGCGTCACATCAATCTGATCTGTGGTTGCGCCTGTGCTCCATGAATAGGTGCCTCCGCCCTCGGCAGTGAGGGTTTCCGTTGAGCCGCTGCAGATATCATGGTCGGAACCCAAGTCGAGATTAGCCGAAGGATAAACGTGCACATATACGCTGTCGGAAGCAGTGCAGCCGTTGGATGCAGTTACCGTTACGTGATAATATTGGCTCGCTGATGGAGTTATGGTTATTGAACTGGCGGTGCCCCCTGTGCTCCACGAAAATCCTGCGCCACCGCCCGATGCCGTGAGGACAATGCTTTCTTCCCCGCAAATGGTGTCATTCGCGCCAGCGTCAGCAATGGGTGAAGCATTCACTGTTATTGTAATGTTGTCGCTTAAACTGCAGTTGAAAGAATTTGTTACAGTGACCGAATAAATTGTCGTTACATTCGGAGCAACTGTAATTGAGTCTGTCGTTGCCCCGGTGCTCCATGAGTACTGCGTTCCTCCTGAGGCAGTTAAGGTCGTGCTTTCACCGCGGCAGATGCTGAAGTCAGGACCAAGGTCGAAGTTGGGCACCGGGTTTGCCGTTACAGCAATGGTGTCCGAGGCGGTGCAACTGTTTGCTGCGGTTAGCGTGACGCTGTAAGTTGTGTCTTGCGCAGGGTTGACAGTGATGGAAGAAGTGGTGGCTCCCGTGCTCCATGAGAAGGAGCCTGTTCCGGATGCCGTTATGGTCAGGTTCGAGCCTGCGCAAGCGGCTGTGTCATTTCCAAGCGATAAAAGCGGAGATGGATTGACAGTCACCGTGGCTGAATCTGTTCCTGAGCAGCCGGTTGAGTCGGACGCGGTGACTTTATAAACACCGCCAGCATCAACGGTAATCGCCTGGGTGGTGTCGCCTGTTGACCAGATGTATTCTAACCCGGGAATTCCAACATCGAGCGTGGCGCTGTCGCCATCGCAGATGGTTGCATTATTAATGTTTATGTTAAATCCTGAACCGATGGTTACCACGCCACAGTCGAATCCTGAACATCCGTTGATGTCGGTGACGGTGACGCAGGTTGGTCCTGTCGTGCAAACAGTAGCAGTTTGCGTGGTGTCGCCAGTTGACCATGAGTAGGTTGATCCCGGATGCCCTGCATCAAAAACAGTGCAACTGCCAGCACAGATAGTTCTGTTTAAAAGAGTGACCAATGGAAGTGGATTCACGATGACGGTCGCTGTGTCTGTTGCGCTGCAACCGTTAACGTCAGTCGCGGTGACAATATAGTTTGTTGTGGTAACGGGAGCCACGGCAATGGAAGCAGTTGTTTCATTGGTGCTCCATGTATATGAAACTCCTCCGGTTGCTGTAAGCGTTGCAGATTCGCCCCGGCATATCGTGTCATCGTTGCCGGCATCAACAGAAGGAGTTTGAACGAAAACTTCCATTGTGTCAGAGTCAGCGCAGTTGCCGCCAACGGTGATTGTCCAGGATAAAATATTCACACCGGGTGAAAGGTTGAATACCTTGGTGGATGGATTCGCGGAGTTCAGGAAAATGCCTGAACCTGTTACAGCGTTCCAACTGCCTTGCCCTCCTCCCGGAGAGTTTGCAGCCAGCGTGAGTGTATCGCCAAGGCAGACAGTATCGTTGGGACCAGCGTCAGCAACGGGTTGAGTAAATATTTTAACGGAATGGCAATTATCAGAGGGATCAAGGCAGCTTGTTCCCTCAAGGCTGGTGAACGGCTGTCCGATATAATTTGAGATGCCGGATATAGAATCCAATAAATAGGAAACCGCGCACACCTCGTAATCAACGCCTGTCGCTGAACCCGCATAGCTCCTGAGGTCCTGGCTGAAGGCTATGATGTCACCGGTGCTGTCAACCGTCAGGTATTCAAATCCGAATTGTGTCGTGTCCGGTTGTCCCGGCAGCATCAAATCTCCCGCGCCTCTCACGGTGGTGATGTAATCGCCATATTCACCGGCATCAAAGCCCGTTGACACGAGATAATAATTCCTGCTCGGCTCCAGCCACAGCGAATCAAGATAAGAGTAGCCAATTACATTGGCGCTGTCATCGTTTCCGGCAATGAAGGTTATTGGGGGATTTACGGTTAGATCAAACGGATCGCCATATAAATAAATAATCCCATCATAGCCTATCTGCGATTGTCCGATGAAATAGTATCCTGTCTGGTCAACCTGAAAGGGCTTCACGTCATACACGGGGTTATAGCAAACCGTGCAACTGTCGCCATCCTCTTCCGGCCTGCCCGGCAAAGGCGCCCATGTAAGGAAGTTCACCGTGTTTCCGATGATTATATTCGTTTGTGTCGGAAAAAAATTCCTGTAGAACTCCATCTCAAGCGCAAAATTCAAAATCGAATCGCCCTCGCAGGCTGAGGTGGGTCCCGCGTCCGTGAATTCCCCCCCATCGGAAGCATGAATTTTTACAGTAACATTATCCGATGCCGTGCAGCCGATGTTGTCCGTAGCCGTCACGGTATAAATTGTCGTAAAAATGGGAGCCACCTCAATGCTCGCGGTCGTTTCGCCCGTGTTCCATACATAGTCAACACCGCCTGTGGCTGTGAGCGTCACGCGGCTTCCGGAACAAACCGTATCGGCAACGCCCGCATCAACAGTGCCACCGGATATGATTACTGCGGTGTGGCAATCGTCCGTGAGGTCAGCGCATGAGTTGGCATTGACAGCCGCCTCGAGCACTGAATACTGCTGCCCGACAAATGATTGAAGATCAAAATTCGCACTGACATAAGATATTCCGCACACCGTAAACGTGTCTCCGGCTGGCGACCCCGGGAAAACTGCCGTGTTTGTAAGGTCATCACCGATTGAAACAATCCTCCCGCCCGAACTTGTCACCACAAAATTGTAATCAAACGGCAAATCACCGGGGTTTGCCTGCTGCACCAGAATGCTTCCGGGACCGGTGAATGTTGTCACATAGTTGCCCGTATCTGCCGTGAGATAACCGGTGGATATCAGGTAATACATTTCTCCCTGAGTAAGGGTTACTACCACGGTTTCCGCGCCATCGGTTCCGAAATCATCGGCACCTGCCACGTAGGTGGTGGTTGCGAAGGGGCCGCTCAGATCCAGCGGATCGGTATATATGTAAAAAACGCCATCATATCCCGTTGGCGTTTGCACCACGGTGTAGCTGCCTGTCATAGTCACCTCAAACTCCACCATCTCATACGGGGGGTCATAAGTTTCGCAGCAGCCGCCATCCGTGTGAAATGGCCGCCCGGCAAGAGGATCCCAGTTGGGCACGTCATTGGTATTGCCTGAAATAACGGTTGTAGGAGTCCCGGAAGTGTAGGACGGGACAAGCTCCAGATCGAGGTCAGGGAAACCCGCGCAAGCGCTGGTAGTGGAGGTGTCAATCGTTCCCGCATTGGCGCTGATGGTGTTGCAGTCAAACACCACCACATCATCAACCCCAAGCACCAACCTGTCGTTTGAATTATTGCGAAACGCAATATAAACCGTGGCGTTCGGATAGCCGGTGAGGTCAGCGGACCGCTTAGTCCAGCCGGTGTTTTCAGCGCCTATGGTGAACAGGGCCGGGTGAGCCTGGAAGCCGGCAATGGTGGGCGTGGTAGTGGAAATCCTTACTTCGTAGCCATCGGCCGCAGCGCTGCTGAAGGCAAGCCCCTGCCAGTTGAGGATGCTGCTGGGTCCCAGCGCAATCGCGGGAGTGATCAGCCAGTCATCAGCCTGCCCGGGAGGCAGGTATTTTGAAGTGCTCACCGCGATGGTGTTTGACGAGTTATCCGGATCGGGCCACTCCACCCACGCAGCGGTGACAAAGTCTGTTTGCGTTGAATCGGGCGTAAGCCCGTCATTATTGATAAGCGTCCACGTTCCGGGGATTCCCGATTGGAAGTCCTCCTGGAAAATGTTCTGACCGCTCACGGCAAGCGAAACGGAGCAGGCAAGCAGGGCTGAGGCAAGTCTTTTCATCATTTGGATGATTTTGTCGTGTAATAAAAGGGATTAATTCTTCCTAATAATACCAATTCTCCGGCAAATAGAAAAGTAATGATAGTCAAATGTCGCCATTTCAGCGTGTACAATTACAGAAAGATGACAGAAGGGTTAGAGAAGGCGAATTACGAATGACGATTTGCGAATGTACCCCGGTTAACCAATCAGAACGGAGTTTCCCCATCATCTTCCAACTGGTCCATCCTCGATTTGTAGGTGATGGTGGCGGAGGGATCGTGGGGCGCGAGGGGCTGAATCACTTTCTGGTCGCGTTGCAAGCCAAGGTCGTTGTCCACAAACTTTGCAAACTTATCAATGAACCTGGCGTGAACGGTGCGCAGGGCGCCATTGCGGTGCTTGGCGATGATGATTTCAGCCACACCGCGCGTGGGGTTGTTCTGCTCGTCAGCTTCCATGCCATAGTATTCGGGGCGGTAGAGAAAAATCACGAGGTCGGCATCCTGCTCGATGGCGCCCGATTCGCGCAAATCCGACAACTGAGGGCGCTTCACGCCCCCGCGTGTTTCAACGGCACGGCTCAATTGCGAGATGGCGATGATGGGTGTATCCAATTCTTTTGCAATGCTTTTCAATGAACGGGATATATTACTGATTTCCTGCTCGCGGTTGCCGGCCCGGCTGTCGGGGCTTCCCGCCATCAGTTGCAAATAATCAACAATGAATAGCTGAACATCATGCTGCTTCTTCAGCCTGCGGCACTTCGCGCGCAATTCAAAAATGTTGATGGCGGGAGTGTCGTCAATATAAATGGGGGCTTCGGCAAGTTTGTCGGCTTTGTGGGTGAGTTGCTCCCACTCGTAAGGCTCGAGGTTGCCGCGCCTGAGTTTGTCACCTTCGAGTTCGGCTTCCGATGAGATGAGGCGGTTCACCAGTTGCAGCGATGACATTTCGAGTGAAAAAACAGCCACTGCTTTCTTGTAATCAACCGCTGCATTGCGGGCGAGGGCAAGCGTAAACGCGGTTTTTCCCATGCCGGGTCTGGCAGCCACGATAATCAGGTCCGGCTTTTGCCATCCGCCCGTCACCCGGTCAAGCTCGCTGAATCCGGATGGGATGCCGGTGAGGGCGTCCTGATGGTTGCGGATATGTTCTAATTCGTTGATGGCTTTGGAGAGCAGGTTATCCATCCGTTCATAATTCCTTCGGAGGTTGCGGTCAACCACAGAGAACATGTTTTGCTCCGCCTTGTCGAGCAGGTCGAAAACATCGGTGGTGTCTTCGTAGGAATCCTTAATAATGTCGCTGGAGATGCGGATGAGTTCGCGCTGGATGAACTTCTGCGCCACGATGCGGGCGTGGTGTTCCACATTGGCTCCGGATGCGATGCGGCTTGTTAATTCCGTGATGGCGAAGGGGCCGCCCGCGTCCTCTATCTTGCCCATTTGCCTCAGTTCTTCCGTAACTGTAAGAATATCAACGGGTTTAGACTTATTGAACAGGTTCAATATCGCCTGGAATATAAGCTGGTGCGCGTTTACATAGAAGCTCTCAGGCTTCAGAATGTCAATAACTGCGGCCACTGCATTGCTTTCGAGCATCATGGCTCCGAGCACCGCTTCTTCCAGATCTTTTGCCTGCGGAGGTATCTTGCCGAAAGTGTAGGACGACAGGTCAATCGGATCGCGCTTCCTGGAGATCACTTCCAGCGGCTTCTTCACAACATCAGTATTTTCAGGCATTTCAGCGAGGTTAGAATTTCAAAAGGACGCTAAAGTTATATCGAATAGTTTCACTTGTTTCATTTTCGGGTGAAAAAAGAAATCAAGATTGACTTAACAATTCAATAAACATTTCATCATCTTTCAATGTAGAAATTAGGCAAAGCTTCCGCGCTTATTTCAGTTCATTTTTCAACAACTTCATGAATCGTGTTAATAAATCGCAGATAAGTGTCTATAAACGCGATGAAGATGTTAGCAAGGATGTTGAAATGACTCCTTTTGTTGTGGATAAGAAAGGAGGATGCAAATAATAAAATCGCAATGTTTTATCCGATTGCGTTGATCCCCGTGACATCCTGCCCGGTGATGAGGAGGTGAATATCATGGGTGCCTTCGTAGGTGATCACCGTTTCGAGATTCATCATGTGGCGCATGATGGGATATTCCCCCGTGATGCCCATGCCACCGAGAATCTGGCGCGCGGTTCTTGCCACGTTGAGCGCCATTTCCACGTTGTTGCGTTTTGCCATCGAGATTTGCGCGGGTGTCGCTTTGCCTTCGTTCTTCAAAACACCGAGCCGCCACGCCATCAGTTGCGCTTTGGTGATTTCAGTAATCATCTCCGCCAACTTTTTCTGCGTGAGTTGAAAGGCGGCAATCGGTTTTCCGAATTGAACCCTTTCGAGGGAATATTTGAGTGCAGTGTCATAGCAGTCAAGTGCCGCGCCAATCACTCCCCATGAGATTCCATAACGTGCCGTTGATAGGCAGGAGAGCGGACCTTTCAGCCCCTTCACGTTGGGAAAAATATTTTCCTTCGGCACTTTCACATTGTCGAAAACCAGTTCGCCCGTTGACGAGGCGCGCAGCGACCACTTGCCATGCGTTTCGGGAGTGGAGAAACCTTCCATTCCGCGCTCTACAACCAACCCTCTGATGATTCCCTGCTCATCCTTCGCCCACACCACCGCGATGTCGGCAAAGGGTGCATTGGAGATCCACATCTTCGATCCGTTCAGCGTCACATAGCTGCCCTTGTCTTTGATCGTTGATTCCATCCCACCCGGATTGGAACCGTGGTTGGGTTCGGTCAACCCGAAGCAGCCCATCCACTCGCCCTTGGCAAGCTTGGGAAGATATTTTTTCCGCTGTTCTTCTGAACCGAATTTGTAGATCGGGAACATCACCAGAGAGCCTTGCACTGAGGCGGTAGAGCGGATGCCCGAATCCCCGCGCTCCAGTTCCTGCATGATGATGCCGTATGAAATCTCGTCCATCCCGCCTCCTCCATATTCCTGAGGTATGGTAGGGCCGAAAGCACCAATCTCCGCAAGCCCTTTTATGAGATGGCTTGGAAACTCAGCGCTTTGGGCGTATTCTTCAATGACAGGCGAGATTTCCTTTTTCACGAAAGCCCTCACGCTCTCGCGTACGAGCTTGTGAGTGTCCGTCAGCAGATCATCAACCTTGAAGTAATCATGATGCTGGTAAGAATCGGTTTTGGATTGCTTCTTTGATTGCTTAGGCTTTGCGATGGTTTGCATGATTAAGGCTGAAGTTTAATTTACAAAGTTTAAAGTTAGTTTGAAAGTTAGCTTCCTCTTTTCTTCTTTTTTAGGATTTTCTTCAATGATTCAACATCAAACTGATCAAGCAGCGCTTTTTCCCCCTTGCGTTTTAAATGCTCTTTATTTTTGATCAAATCGTGAATATCAATCATCTTCACTTTGAGTTTTGACAGGGTAATCGTTTTAGCGTTTTTGTGCGCGGTTTCAAACTCAATTCCCGGAGCATGATTGATAATATCAACCGCGTCCGGTTCAAATCCAAAAGCTAAAACCAGTTCTTTTTCAAATTCTTCTTTCTTGATTTCGGGAAGTTTGAGTTTCAGTTCTTTCAAGGCTTCAATCAGCCGTTCCCCATTTGCTGCCGTAGGTTCGATGAAAATATCCAGATCACCCGTGCTCCTTCGAACACCGTAAAATAAGGAAGCATATCCGCCTAATACAATAAACTTCACTTTATTCGCCAGCAGTGAAGATATGAACCTGCCGTGCGCTTTACTTAAGAAATTCACTTAATTCTTTTTATGGTAACCTTAGCTCCATTATAAGAATAGTTGATACCCGGTTTTCGCATTGCCTTTTGCATTTTGAGGAGCCAAGCCAGCCGCTGCAACGGAGTCAGTCTCAGGAACGCCTCGTCTTTCATGCGTTGCTCTTCTTCAAATGTCGTTTTGATCACTTTCTTCCTCATCAAAGTAAAAATAGCCAATATCATCAGATAAAAAATTATCTTGGCGTCCGCAATGAAGAACTACAAGGAAGGCATCATCGCGGTGGAAGGGATGTTGTTCCACGCGTATCACGGCTTTTATGCAGAGGAGCGTCACCGTGGCGGGCAGTTCAGGGTGGATGTGTATCTAAAGATGGATTTGAAAAAAGCTGCCGAATCCGACAAGTTGGAAAACACCATCAATTACGAAACCGTGAGCGACATTGCAAGGCGCGTGATGGAAGAAAAACATCACCTTCTGGAACATCTTGCTTACCGCCTGCTGGAACAACTTGGCAAAGAAATTAATACTGCCAACTCGGCAAGGGTGCGCATCAGCAAGCTGCATCCTCCGCTGCCGTTGTATGTGGAGCGGGTGTATGTGGAGTTGGAAAAGGTGTTCAACGAGATTTGAACGAGATTTGACAACTTTCCGAAAGTTGTCAAATCTGATGACACCGGGGAAAGATATTATTTTGACAAGGCGATGTTTAAATTTTAACTTTGCGCGAATGGTCGCGTGGCCGAGGGGCTAGGCAGAGGTCTGCAAAACCTCGTACAGCAGTTCGAGTCTGCTCGCGACCTCGGTTGGTTTTCATGAACCCCCGCAGACAGCACGTTCTGCGGGGGTTTTTTGTTTGCAGATCTCAAATTTCTTTGCAATTTGCTTTCAACTGCCATAAATTCCTTATCTTGTGTGCCTATAGGCATGTGTCAAATCAATTTTGTTGGGCGGTTGTTTGCTGTTTACATGTTTCCCGTTTACGATTATTTTGCACCCTGAACGTGTAAGCCGTAAACCAATAAATAGCTGACATGAATGCTTGTCAAAGCGCCAGTATAAATATCCTGAAATCTGAAAAACTACGATGACCGGGAAATTCCATTTTCTTGCAATCCTGCTCCTTTTATACCTCACGTCCGCTGCGCAAA
The DNA here is from genome assembly GCA_964502525.1 of uncultured Chitinophagaceae bacterium. Lineage (GTDB taxonomy): Bacteria > Bacteroidota > Bacteroidia > Chitinophagales > CAIOSU01 > DATLYB01. Next base: position 8,498 of record CAZCXH010000020.1, on the reverse strand, counting down.
TCACTGTTGACCAAAATGATTTTGCTTCCGCAGGCGCCACCGTTTACCTGAGCAACGGGCAGAACAATCCGTTTCTCAATGTTTCAAACACGGGCCCAAACGCTACGTGGGATTTCTCCAATCTCAGAAGCACGGGGCAGCGGCAAATTGATTATCTCGATGTGGCAAGCACCAATGGGGTGTATGCATTTTATTATGCCGACATATTCTTCAATCCCAACCGGGCTAATATCGCCCTTGACGGCACTGACATCCCCTTCAGCCAGGCATTGGGCGTTACCAACCCTTTTACTTTTTATTACAAAAATTCAAGCATGTACAAAAAGGTGGGATATGGCGGTGAAGTGGCAGGGCTTCCCATTCCCATTGCGCTGACACCCCCTGACACCATCTACCGGTTCCCGATGAATTTCGGTGACAGCCATTCAACCGGTTCGGGTTATTCTGTTTCGCTTCCCTCGGTGCTTACATCCTATTATATCCAGCAGCGGATCACCACGATTGACGGATGGGGAACCCTCATCACCCCTTACGGCACGTTCAGCGTGCTGCGCAGCAAGTCGGAAATTTTTGGGAGCGACAGCGTTTATGTTGATTCGCTGGGTTTCGGGGTGAACATTCCCCGCTCGAAGGTGACCGAATACAAATGGATTGCAAAAAATGAAGATGTTCCGGTATTGCAGATCAACACGAGCGCCATTTTCGGAGTTGAAATCATCAACCTTATTCTTTTCAAGGACGATAAGCTGTCCATCACGGTGGATAGCATCAACGGCACCCTTTGTCCGGGATCGAATATCAGCGTGCATTACACTGCAACCGGAACCTTTAACCCGGGTGCATTCCTTCAGCAGGCAAACAAGTTCACCGTTCAGCTCTCGAACAGTTCGGGAATCTTTGCAGGCTCCTCAAACATTGGCAACGTGACCTCCACCTCGTCCGGAACAATTTCCGCAACTATTCCCAACAATGCCACCGGGGGAACCGGTTACCGGCTCAGGGTGATTTCCAATTCACCGGCTGACACCAGCGCGGTGTTCGGACCATTTACAATTAATCCGAATCCAACAGCTTCGATTACCGCAAATGGTTCCACGGTGATTTGCCTTGATGACTCCGTGGAGCTTATTACCGCCAACGGAATAGGCTTTCAGTTTCAATGGCGATTTAACGGTGCTGATATCCCGGGGGCAACGGCAAGGAATTATTTTGCCCGCGCTGCGGGAGATTTCACCGTCAGGGTTTCCAATGTGTGCGGCTCGGTAACCTCTCAGCCGGCAACAGTCACCATCAGCCCCGACCCGGTGCATGCGGTGACTCCATCATCACTATCAAGCTGTGACGGAAGTTCGATTTTGATAACGGCAGTCAACACGAGCGGTCTTTCACCGGTAACCTATCAATGGTATGACAGCGTAAATGCCATTTCCGGAGCGACAGACTCCACATATCTGGCGACCGCATCGGGAAATTATTTGCTTGTTGTCACCAGCGCGGTGGGATGCACATTTGTTTCAGACACGGCTGCCATCATTATTGATTCCATGGATACGCCTTTGATTTATGCTGACGGCAACACCACTTTTTGCCCTGGAGAAACCGTAATGCTGAGCACCGATTCCAACACCGGCTTTAACTATCAATGGCAATTAGATGGCGCTGACATCAGCGGGGCAAATGCTTATTTTTTACCGGTTGATGTTGGGGGAAATTACGCGGTGCTGGTAAGTGATTCATGCGATGCGGCAATATCTGCTGTGCAAACAGTTATTATAACCCCGCTGCCGGTGCATTCGATCGCGGCATCCTCGTCTTTAGATTGTCTTGGCAGCCCGGTCACCATTAATGCAACTAATCTGAGCGTTGCTTCTCCGGTGACGTATCAGTGGTATGAAAACGGAAACCTGATTTCCGGTGCGACAAATGCTTCGCTGACCATTGATTCTCCCGGATATTATTCCCTTGCGGCAACCGATGGATTTGGCTGCTCTTTTATGTCTGACTCCTTGCTGATTGAAATTGATACAATGGTTGCGCCTGTGATTTATGCAGATGGAAACACCGCCTTCTGTCCCGGTGGCAGCGTGACGCTGCGCACTGATTCCAATGCGAACTTCAGCTATCAGTGGCGGTTGAACGGTGCTGACATCAGCGGGGCAAACGCTCATTATTATTCTGCATCGGCCAGCGGGAATTATACCGTGCTGGTGAGCGACACGTGTGGCTCTGCAACCTCTCAGGCGCAATCAGTGGTGGCAAGTTCCCTGCCTGTGCACTCGATTGAGGCGTCCTCGGGTTTAAGTTGTATCGGCAACCCGGTCACAATCGTCTCAGCCAATTTAAGCGGAGCTTCGCCTGTATCATATCAATGGTTTGAAAACGGGAATATGATACCCGGAGCAACCAATTCTTCCCTTGTAATAACGGCTCCCGGGTATTATTCGCTTGCCGCTACTGATGGGTTTGGCTGCTCCTTCAGGTCAGACTCGCTGGTAATTCAACTGGACTCATTAGCCGCTCCTTTGATATATATAAGCGGCAACCCCATCATTTGTCCCGGAGGAAGCGTGACGCTGCGAACTGATTCCAATGGAAGCTACAGCTATCAATGGCAGGTGGATGGAGTGGATATCCCCGGAGCGGATGCATATTTCTATAATGCGGCCGCTGATGGAGATTACACGGTATATGTGAGTGATTCGTGCGGTGTGGCAACTTCGCAGATACAAACGGTTTGGATAAGCCCGTTGCCGGTGCAATTGGTTACTTCCTCTTCTAATATAAGTTGTGATGGCAGCCCGGTCGCAATCACCGCTGCCAACGCAAGCGGGGTGCCCGTAGTGTATCAATGGTATGAAAACGGGAATATGGTTTCCGGAGCAACGGATTCCTTTCTGATAGTGGCCATCCCGGGAAGTTATTCCCTCGCTGCAACTGATGGATTAGGCTGCACCTTCAATTCGCCTCCGCAGGCAATTGTTTTTGACTCGATTGCAGTTCCCGAGCTTTATGCCAGCGGCAGCAGCTCCTTCTGCGAGGATGAAAGCGTTACGTTGTGGACGGATACCAATTTTTTGTATTCGTATCAGTGGCTGAGAGATGGCTCAAACATCAGCGGTGCTGATGAGTATTCGTATCTGGTGACCGGAGGTGGAAATTATTCTGTGGTGGTTGCTCTTGCCAGCGGATGCAGCGACACGAGCCTTGCTGAAAAAGTGAATGTTTATCCCAAGCCCGATGTTCCGTTCATCACGCAAAAGGATGACACGCTGTTCAGTTCGCCTGCGGAAACCTATCAATGGTACTTTAATGAAACGCTGATTGCCGGTGCTGCATCGCAATCATTCCTGCCGATGGAGGATGGAAGCTACACGGTGGAGATAACGGACGCAACCGGGTGCGCTAATATTTCGGAAGCGTTTGCTTTTTCCGGCACCGGTGCGGATGATGCCGGAAGAGACTTTGCGGTGGGCGTGTATCCCAATCCGGTAGCCGGCTCTGATTTCCTTGTGCGCTGCGCGGCACAGTTTTTTGAAATCAGGATATTTAACACGGCAGGCGCATTGATGATTAAGCATGAGGCGGAAGTTTCAACTCATGAACTCATCATTAACTGCAGCGGCATGCCCCGCGGAGTTTACTTCGTGAAAGTGAGAACCGCAACGGGAGAAGGAGTGGTGAAGCTGGTGAGGATGTAGTTTTATCTCATGCGGAGACGCGGACTCAATCCATGTGCCACCGGCATCTTTCGTGAAGTCTGAGATTCACCGGGACTTGACTCCTTTATTATTTCATTCACGTCCTGTTTGATTTCTTTTTGCAGAACGTTCGCAAGTTCATCAATCAAACCGTCATCGTTCCTACGTGACCTTGCAATGATTATTGTTCCCAATGATTGAAACAAATCTTCCGCAGATTATGCTGATTTTCACAGAAAGAAATTATCAGCGTTTATCAGAGGAATCTGCGGGGATATGTGCATCGTTATTTTTTTCCGGTTCTTACGGGTGATTAACTCAGAATGACGGCTGAAAGCTACTTCCTGCTCTCATCCACGCCTTTCTCTCCGCCCGGTATGGTAAGCTCAATCAAAAACTTCGCATCGAGCACGTGGAGGTATCTTGCCGTTGCGCCTGACACCATGATGGTGATGTTTTTGTTGACTTCGATATCCGGCAGCTTGCCGATCACCTTGATGTAGGCGATGCGGTTGTTCATGAGGTTGCGCGCCTTGATGATGGTGCCGATGGGAGCGTATTTGTGGAGCGCGAAAAAGTTCTTCTGGTTTTCATCCTGATCGTTATCTTGCCACGAGGCGACCCCGCGCGTCACTTCTATTGTAGCGGCTGATGCTTCAAATGCCTTATACAATTTTTCATAATCGGCAAACTGGCGGTTGCTGTTTGCTGCTTGTTCATCCGGAGGCGGGGCGGTTGGTTCGGTTTTTGGCTTCTTGTAAATCGCAGCCTGGTTGATCTGCTGCGGTATCAGCAGTTGCTGGTTGATTTTGAGCGTGTCGCTTTTGAGCGAGTTTTTGTCGCGTATCATCTGCGGGGTGATGCCGTTGTAGTTGCGCGAGATGCTGAACAGCGTTTCGCCCTGCTTCACCACGTGGGTGATGTAGCCGTCATCGGAGGTCCTGATGTCCTTGATGTCAATCAGCGGCTTCTTTGCATAAAGCGGTATCAGCAGTATCTCGCCTTCTGTCAGCGAATAGCCGTTGCCGCCCATCTTGTTCAGCAGCACCACTTCGGTCATCTCCACTTTATATTGATTGCAAACCCCATAGAGCGTTTCTTTCTTCTGCACTTTGTGGAGCGCATAGGATTTGCCGTCAATCACGATGTTGTTAGCGGGTTGTTGAGCATAGGCATACGTGAATCCGAGCAGCAGGAAAGCGAAGCCGACTATCGTTTGTTTTCGCATAATTTTACCTTGAAGATTTTTGCAATGAGATATATCAAAGTTAGAGCCGATGTTTTTCAAACGTTCAGCAATAAGATGAAATTGTTCACAACCTTGCTGTCGCTTTCGTTCATTATTTTGAACATGAATGTTTTTGCGCAGGCTGCCGACTCTGTAGGGACAAAATCACAAGACGATACGGTAGCTGATGCGGGTAAGAAAAAGATTTATTCATTCCGTCTTGAAAAAGATATTTTCCCTGCGGCATGGAGGCTCGTGAAAAAAGCCGTTGACGAAGCCGAGGCGATGCAGGCGGATTACATCATCATGCGCCTGAATACCTACGGAGGCGAGGTGAGCATTGCCGACTCCATCCGCACCAAGCTGCTGAATGCAAAGCCCGTCACTGCCGTGCTGATTGACCACAATGCCGCTTCGGCAGGCGCTCTCATCTCCATCGCCTGCGACAGCATCTACATGACCAAAGGCGCGAGCATCGGTGCGGCAACGGTGGTGGGAGGCACGGGCGAACAGATGCCTGATAAATACCAGTCATATATGCGCAGCACGATGCGCGCAACCGCAGAAGCGCAGGGACGCGACCCGCAGATTGCCGAAGCGATGGTTGACAATACCAGCGCCATCCCGGGAGTGATTGACTCGGGATATACGCTCACGCTCACCACCAGCGAAGCCATCAAACATGGCTACTGTGAAGGCGAGGCCGCCTCGGTGGAAGAGGTCGTCAAAATGCTTGGAATTACGGACTATGAGTTGGTTCAGCACAAGGAAAGCTCGCTTGACGCCATCATCGCTTTTTTGCTGCATCCCGCGGTGAGCGGTGTGCTGATGCTGCTGATCATCGGTGGGATTTATTTCGAATTGCAAACGCCCGGAGTGGGTTTCCCGTTGATTGCCGCTGTCGTTGCGGGAATCCTTTATTTCGCACCTCTCTATCTCGAAGGTCTTGCTGAAAATTGGGAGATATTGGTTTTCATTGCCGGGCTGGCGCTGCTTGCGGTGGAGATATTTGTCATTCCCGGTTTTGGCGTTGCGGGCATTGCCGGCATTGTGCTCATCATCACGGGGCTAACGTTGTCGCTGATCCGCAACGTGGTTTTTGATTTCAGCCTCACCGGTTTTGAAGATGTTGCCATCGCGCTGTTTCGCGTGGTGCTGAGCCTGCTGGCGGGCGTGGTGGTCATCCTTCTTTTCGGGGAGAAATTGCTATACCGGGGAGCGCTCTTCCGCAAGTTCGCGTTGCAGGATACACAGAGAAGTTCGGAGGGTTACGTGAGCCTCAATCAAACGATGACGTCCATGGTGGGGAAAACAGGCAACACCGTCACCGATCTGCGTCCCGCGGGAACCGTGGAGATTGACAACGAGCGCTACGATGTAATCTCCGATGGAGAACATATCCTGAAAAACACCATGGTGAAAGTTGTGAAGGTGCAAGGGAATTATTTGATTGTGGTGAAAGCAGGGTAGGGGATTTCGTCATGTTGAGCGAAGCGATCCGCAGAATGACGGATTCCGTCACTTTGTGCGGAAAACATCCCAAGCTTTTGAAGCGCGCACCCATCTTCGTAATTTCGCGTTCCGGTAATATCTCAATTTGAGCGAAAGCCAGTCATGTTGAGCGAAGTCGAAACACGCGATGGCTTGCCTGCACACCCTTCGACTCCGCTCAGGGTGACAACGCACCGTAAACTGAGACACTACCCGCGTTCCTTTATTCATTCTTAAATCATCATTTTTCATTTTATCATGAGTTTTACGGTAGCTATTGTGGGTCGCCCGAACGTGGGAAAGTCAACGCTGTTCAACCGCCTCGTTGGCGAGCGGCAGGCTATCGTTGATGACACCAGCGGGGTGACGCGCGACCGGCAATATGGCGTAGTGACCTGGGCGGGCAAGGACTTCAACATCATTGACACGGGTGGTTTCGTTGCAAATTCAAATGACGTATTTGAAAAAGAGATTCGCGGGCAGGTGCAGATCGCCATCGAGGAAGCCTCGCTGATATTGTTTTTAGTGGATGTGAAGGTGGGTATCACCGAGTTGGAGCAGCACATTGCGAAGATGCTGCGCGCATCGAAAAAGGAAACGCTGGTAGTGGTGAATAAGGTTGACAATATCGAGCGGCAATACGAGGCGGCAGAGTTTTACGGACTTGGCTTTGATGAATATTTCAATGTATCGTCCATCAGCGGCAGCGGCACGGGCGAATTGCTGGATGCTATTGCAGGAAGGATAGCGGAAGAAGACCTGACAGGTCAGGGAGACCTGTCAGGTGTGCCGCGCATTGCCATCATCGGGCAGCCCAACGTTGGCAAGTCATCGCTGCTGAATGCGCTGGCGGGCGAGCCGCGCAACATCGTTACCGATATTGCCGGCACCACGCGCGATTCCATCCACACGCGCTACAACCTGTTCAATAGAGACCTGCTGCTGATTGACACTGCGGGCATCCGCAAGAAATCGAAAGACAAGCAGAACGTTGAGTTTTACTCGGTGATACGCGCCATCAAAGCCATAGACGAGGCTGACGTGTGCGTACTGATGATTGATGCCACGCTGGGAATTGAAGCCCAAGACCTGAAGATATTCGGAACGGTTGTGAAGAAAAGAAAAGGTGTCGTCATCGCAGTGAACAAGTGGGATCTGATAGAAGAGAAGCATACGCAAACCACGGCTGAATTTGAGAGGGATATTAAATCGAGGATCGCCCCGTTCACCGATGTGCCGGTCATATTCGTTTCAGCATTGACGAAGCAGAGGATTTTCAGGATTATTGAAACCGCGCTTGAAGTGTATAAAAAGATGCAGCAAAAGGTTACTACTTCAGCGCTCAATGATGTGGTGCAGGAGGCAGTGCAGCGGTATTCACCTCCTGCGATAAGAGGGAAAATAGTGAAGATCAAATATGCGACTCAACTCACCGGGCGCAGCCAGGCATTTGCTTTTTTCTGCAGCCATCCAAAGTATGTGAAAGAGCCTTACCGTAATTATCTGGAAAACGTTTTGCGCGAAAAATTTGATTTCAAAGGAGTGCCGCTTACGCTGGTGTTCAAAGAGAAGTAGCCGGCACCACTCTTCGACTCCGCTCAGAGTGACGGCTGGCCGTCTCTGTTTGTATTCTAAACGATAAACTAACTTTAGGTTTAAGCCTAAACTTTAAACCGTCATGCAAACCGTTCAAACCGATCTTGAGCAATTGAAGTATCCCATTGGGAAATTCTCAAGACCGGCTTTCATTGCTGCCGGGGATATTTCGGGATGGATCAACGAAATTGAAATCCTGCCAGTGCAATTGAGGCAAACCGTTCAAGGTTTATCCGAGTCCCAGCTTGACACGCCCTATCGCCCTGACGGATGGACAATTCGACAAGTTGTGCATCATCTTCCCGATAGCCATATCAATAGTTACGTTCGCTTCAAGCTTGCTTTAACGGAAGATAATCCAACCATCAAGCCTTATATGGAGGAACGCTGGGCGGAATTGCCCGAAGCGAAAACCGCTTCTGTAAATGTTTCACTCGATTTGCTGGAAGCTGTTCACAAGCGATGGACAATGATGCTGCGCAACA
>CAZCXH010000019.1:0-44198 GCA_964502525.1 uncultured Chitinophagaceae bacterium | reverse complement strand
AGATCTCCCTGATATTCCGGTTGCGGGCATCCCTTCTTTTTGAAATAATCTTTTATCTTTTTTCTTACTTCTTTCTCCAATCCGTTTTGCCTGATATAAATTTCACACTGCTGATCAATTGCTGCATTCATGAAGAAAGCGGTGATAGTTGCAGCAGGACCATTGATGGTCATGGAAACAGAAGTACGCGGGTCGGCAAGATTGAATCCGGAATACAACTTCTTCGCATCATCGAGGCAGCAAATCGAAACGCCCGAGTTGCCGACTTTGCCATAAATATCAGGGCGCAAATCAGGGTCGCGCCCATACAGCGTCACAGAATCAAAAGCAGTTGACAATCTTTTTGCCGGAAGTTCCTTGCTGAGGTAATGAAAGCGCTTGTTCGTGCGCTCAGGTCCCCCTTCACCCGCAAACATGCGCGTGGGGTCTTCTTCTTCCCGCTTGAACGGGAACACACCTGCGGCATAAGGAAATTCTCCCGGCACGTTTTCCTGCAAATTCCATTTCAAAATATCTCCCCACGATTGGTATTTCGGCAGCGCTACCTTCGGCACGCGCGAATGCGACAGCGTTTCGTAGTATGTTTTTATTTTGATCTCCTTGCCGCGCACATCGAAGGAGTAATAATCATTTTTGTAGCGGGAATTTTTCTGCGGCCAGTCTTCAATGATACTTCTGCACTCAGCGGTTAATTGCTTTTCCAATTTCTGATATTCATCCGTCAATCGTTTTACTACCGCTTTATTCTCTGAGGAAGATGAATCTTCCATCAATTCAATTGTTTGCTTCAGGCTGAACAGCTTTCCCGCAATGCCCGCCTGCTCTTTCGTCCACTCATCATACTTGTGATTGTTCTCGACAATCTCCGACAAATAGCGGATGCGTTTTGGAGGAATGATATGCACCTTCGATGACTCGCCTTCAAGCAGTTTCACCGATGATGAAAAATTGATGCCGGTTTTATCCGAAATAATTTTCGTGAGCGCCTTGTAAAGTTTGTTCGTGCCCGGATCGTTGAATTGCGAAGCGATGGTTCCGAACACCGGCAGCTCTTCATCTTTGGTATCAAACAACTGACGGTTGCGCTTGAACTGCTTGCGAACATCCCGCATTGCGTCCTGCGAACCGTGCTTGTCGAATTTGTTGATGGCGACAACATCCGCAAAATCGAGCATGTCAATTTTTTCCAACTGCGTTGCCGCTCCGTAGTCGGGCGTCATCACGTAAAGCGATACATCGGCAATGTCAACAATTTCGGAACCCGACTGCCCGATGCCGGAGGTTTCGAGAATTATCAAATCATAATTTGCTGCTTTCAAAATATCTATCGCATCGGTGACGTGTTTTGAAACGGCAACATTCGCCTCACGTGTGGCAAGCGAACGCATATACACCCGGTCATTGCTGATGGCATTCATCCTGATGCGGTCGCCCAGCAAAGCCCCTCCGGTTTTGCGTTTTGAGGGGTCAACAGAAAGGATGGCAACAGTCTTGTTTTTGAAATCAGCGGTGAACCTGCGCACCAACTCGTCTGTGAGCGAAGATTTTCCCGCACCTCCCGTTCCCGTAATTCCCAGCACGGGAATTTTGTTCTTCTTCGCTTTTTGTTTCACGAGCTTCAGGATTTCGGCTGACTCCTTCGGAAAATTTTCAGCCGCAGAAATCAACCGCGCATTCGCATGAGCATCCTTCTTTTCAAAATGATTGAACTCCCCGTTCACATGCAACCCCAATGGAAAATCACTCTGCTTAATCAAATCATTAATCATTCCCTGCAAGCCCATCCCCCTGCCATCGTCAGGCGAGTAAACGCGCGTGATGCCGTATTGGTGAAGCTCTTTGATTTCATCGGGAAGAATTGTTCCCCCGCCTCCCGCAAATATTTTAATATGTGAAGCGCCCCTTTTCTTCAGCAAATCCTTCATGTATTTGAGAAATTCCATGTGCCCTCCCTGGTAAGAGGTGATGGCAATCGCCTGCGCGTCTTCCTGGATCGCGCAGTCAACTATCTCCTTCACCGAGCGGTCGTGCCCTATATGAATCACCTCAGCGCCCGAAGCCTGGATGATCCTGCGCATGATGTTGATGGCGGCATCATGCCCGTCAAACAGCGATGTAGCCGTGACAATGCGGACGTGGTTTTGGGGCTTGTAGATTTCGGGCGGCATTGCGGTAAAGTTACAAAATAGGGACGGCTGATTGCCGCTTAATAGTGTAAATTTGACACATGCGTATAGCGAGAGTTGTAAAAAAATATCCGTTGTCGCGGGTGCCGGACACTTATGTTGATTACTGGCTTAAACAGTCCCATACCGCAAGACTTGAGGAACTCGCCTCGCTCCAAAGGGAATATCATAAAATGAAGAATGTTCGAGTACGAAGACTTCAACGAGTTTATAAGATTACTCGATTATCATAAAGTCAGATACCTTCTGATAGGAGGTTATGCCGTGACGTTTCACGGTTATCCTCGCTATACGAAAGACCTGGATATATGGATAGCGCCAGACGAAGACACTGCCGGTAAAATATTGGCAGTATTGGATGAATTCGGCTTTGCTTCTGTCGGCTTAAAAAAAGGCGACTTTCTAAAAGATGATTCGTTCATTCAACTGGGACATGAGCCGGTGAGAGTTGATATTGTAATAAAAAAGCAACTCTTTGAACCTGCATGGCGAAACCGGGTAAGGCACATTTCCGGTGAAGGGCAATTGAATTTTGTATCGCTGAAATATCTTGTGAAACTAAAGAACCTGGCTGGAAGACCACAAGACATTGCGGACATCAGCAGGCTTCTGAAGAGGAAAAAGAAAGGCAAAAATAGAAAGTAGTAGATCTCTTCAGCGCTTCTATCTCACTTCATATCCAGAGCCTTTTCCAGAAGGTCCTCTCTTCCATTTGTAAGCCACTACTATTTCGTGGCTGCCATTACTCACACTGTTAAGGTTGGAAGTGGTGATGTCGTAAGCGTAGCCGATCTCAAACATTTCTTTGATGATAACACCCGCGAAGACACTGGCTGCATCGCTTGTCCGGTAAGAAGCACCGAACCACACCATCTTGTCATAAATCGCTCTCAGGCTGATATCGCCTTGCAATGGCGCTGCCTTCACTGCTTTCAGCAGGAAGGAAGGCTCCAGCTCAAACTTGTCCGAAACGTTGAATTTGTATCCGGCAGCGAGGAAATAATGACGGACAAGCTTGTTCATGTCATTTGGATCGGGAACGTCCAATTTGATTTCCGACTGAACGATCTGCGGTATGGAGAACCCTGCGTACAAACCTTTCCATGTATAGTAAATCCCCAAACCGATGTCAGGAATGACTTTGCCATCCTGCGCGGTGGTTACCGCCACGTCATTTTGCTCACGGTATGTTGCATCGCCTTCGAGGTTAAGCCGGATTATCCCGAGCGATATACCGGCAGCAATCATGCTTTTGTTCCTCGCATCTCCGAGTTCAATACCGTAAGAACCTGATATGTTGAATCCTATATTGCTTAAAGGACCGGTTTTGTCGAAGTAGAAATTGCCGCCTATGCCCAGCGGAAATTTTTTCAGCGAACCGCAGGGCGAGAAGGTTGCCGTTTTGGGCTGTCCGTCAAGCCCCGCCCATTGGTGGCGATAGAGAAACCTGAAGTCGGCACCATCTACTGTTGACGCCACCGCAGGGTTGTAGTAATAATGGTTGAAGATGTAGTTGGTGAAAAGCGGCTTCTGCTGAGCCTGCATCATAATCGGGAAAATGGCGATACAGATACTTACGGTGAGAAACCTGACAGGTTTTTTAAAACCTGTCAGGTTTAGCGGAGTTCTTTTTTTCATCTTATTAAAGTTATGTTTCCAGAATAAACTGATTCATTCAAATCGTGCAATTTAAGAATATAGTAGTATGTTGCCGGGGGAAGCAATTCATCCTTCTTTGAACGCCCGTCCCAGTCATTGCTGTAGGGCTTGGCTTCATAGACCAGGTTTCCCCAACGGTTGAATATCTGAATCTCATTATCGGGGAAACGCAGCAATCCGTCCACCACCCACTGTTCGTTAACGCCATCTCCATTCGGTGAAAACACATCATAAAAAATCAGCGTGTCGCAAAATGCAATGTTGGTCGTGTCATTCATCACAATGATGGTATCGCTTCCCTTGCAATCGTTTTGGTCGCTTACGGTCAAGGAGTAGGTTCCCTCTCCAATACCCAACAGTGATTGACTTGTCGCACCTGTATTCCATAAATAGCCATAGGGTTGGACGCCTCCGGTCACGGTTGCGGTGATGGATCCGTTATTAATGGAAGGACAAGGCGGAATGATTGTCTCCTCGATGTTCAGCCTGCGGGAAACCCGGGCTGAGTCAGTTCTCAGGCAGTTAAGTTCGTCAGTAACAGTCAAGCCGTAGCTCCCCGGTGGCAAGTTCAGGATCAAATCCGAGGTGTCGCCATTGCTCCATAAATAAGTGTAAGGGGGAGTGGTGCCGGAAATGATATTGGCTTGCAGGCTGCCGGTCGGAGAACCATCGCATAACGCATCGGTTGCGATGATTTCTACATCATATTCCGAAACTGAAGTGAGCGCAATTGAAGAGTCTAACTGACAGCCTTCCGCATCTGTAAGAGTGAAAGAATAAACGCCCGGCTGCAAATTGGATACGGTGGTGGCACTGTCTCCATTGCTCCATATCACTTCGTAAGGCGGTGTGCCCCCGGAAGGAATCAGCTTGATGCTGCCGTCCTGGTCATCGTCACAGATTACGGCAGTGATGCTGGTAGTGATGCTGAGGGCGCTCCCGCCCGCAATGGTCACCGTATCAGTGGCGGAGCATGCGATGCTCATTCCCGGAGTGCTGATCTCTATATCATCAACGAGGAATGGCGGATCGTTGCCGTCAAGGTCATTATTGTTCACCCAACGGAAAGCAATGCGGAAATCAGGGATGTTCTCATAAGCAGCAGGTATAGTCACAGACGCCTGGGTGCACGCTGAAGTTCCGGAATATATATCGGGCAAATCCGTCCACGTTGTCCCTCCATTATTGCTCAGCCTGACTTTCCCGTAATCATTAGTACCATCTCCTTCCGACATATACCAAAACCGCAGTGTCATATTCGTTTTTCCTATTGTGGAAATGCCGGGAGAACTGACATACTTGTCAGTGGAGGCATCAAATAATAAAGGAAATCCTGTTCCATAATTACAGGTGCCCGCATTGCCGGATGCAGAGCACACAAAGTCGGATGAGTTGCATGTGATATGCAAGAAATTCCCCCTTGACCCTGCTGACGGACAGGCAGAGCAGTTGCTTGTATCGTTATTGATTACCCACGGGTTGGCGCTGTTGCCATTGGTGCCGGGACCATTGATGTTCAGTGTCCACCCTGCTCCGCCTGCTGCAAAGTCTTCCCCCCAGAAAATATTTCCCGCATTGCTTGCGGTTGCGGTAACGGTAACTGAGTAGGTTGTCCCTCCGCACAAGCCGGTGGCGGTTTGCGCGGTTTGACCGTCAGACCATGAATAAGTGTAAGGCGGAATTCCTCCGGTGGGAGTAATTGTTGCTTCTCCGGTGCAAGTGCCGCAGGTGACGCTGGTGCGCGTCTTGTTCAACCCGAACGAAGATGTGTTGGTGATTTCAACAGAATCAGTTACAGTGCAGTTATTGGCGTCAAAGACGGTGACCATGTAGGTTCCGATTGCCAACCCGGAAGTCCTCACAGTGGTTTCGCCATTGGACCATGAGTAGGTGTAAGGCGGGGTGCCACCGGCAGGTGATGCCAGTCCATTGACTCCGCAATTGGGAGAATAGAGCGTTGATGCGGCTACCGTGAAAGCCGGTGGTTCAGTGATGACCACTGATGTAACGATGCTGTCACCGGCAGCATCGGTGACAGTTACCGCATGGGTTCCGGCACACAGGTTGGTGGCGGTTTGGGAGGTTTGGCCATCGCTCCATCTATAGGAGTATGGCGGGGTTCCGTTCATGCCGGTAGCGGTTCCTTCACCCGTGCATACAGCGCTGCATTCTAAATTTTTCTGCGAAGTGGAAACAAGGCAAAAAGGCTTAACCGGTGCGCAGGCATTCACATTGATGGAGGAAGCAAATCCGCGTCCGCAAGCCAGCACATTGCCACCGTCCGTAACAGAAACATCATACACTTCGCCCGATGTGTTGTATGTGGCGATTAAATTGAGGTCAGCGTCATATTGATGCACCCGCGATACCGCTCCTGCATATACGTTGCCACACCCGTCAACTGCTATGCCGCTGTTCACTTCCTTTGAACCGTTAGGAATGGTGACAGTTGCGAGAATGCTGCCGTCAGCAATATTCCTTTTATGAAGGGTTTGCCCGTCTGTTGTGTAAAGAAAATTTTTTCCCGCGGCTATTCCATTGATTCCCTGTCCGCTTCCACCCTGCCCGTAGGGCAGATAGTAGGAGAGATTATAGCTGCTGGCGTGCAGGTAGCTGACATCAAACGCCTGCCCGATGGATCCAATGGTATCCAGGGTGAGGAAATAATAACTGCCATTGGGGGAAGCCGCAAGAGTCCGGATTTCGTTAATGCCGAAGGGGGTGGCGGGATTGGCAACAAGCGCATTGGTGACAATAGCCATCGTGTCAATGGAGCCGTCACCCTGGTTGATTTGAAAGGCGGCTCCGTGAAACTCGAAAGAAAATGGATTTTCGCTATAGGTTCCTCCTACCATCAGTTGAGAATAATCGCAATTGAATCCCAGCGTCCAGTATTCATAGAATCCCGACTGTCCGTTGCTCCAGACAAGTCCGCCACCTGAATCAACCCTCGATATGATTGCCGAGGAGCCAGAGGTGACGTAAGCGTTTCCTGCCGCATCCACCGCCAGCGCCCCAAACCAGTTATTGGCGGAACTCCACCCCGGCAGGAAGGTCCAAATCAACGAGCCTGTGGAATCATACTTGAGCAGGCGGTAGGGCGAATCACCCCCATACACATAAGCATTGCCGGAAGTATCCGCTTTGATGTAATAAGCCTTGTTGGTAACCGGCAACGGAGGAGTCACCGTCCACGGGTCAATCACTATGCTTTTGCCGCGGTCATAGTTTCCTAATTGGAATGAAACGGTATTTTCAGAAACACTGAAGCCCGAACGGATGGACTTTTTAGCATCGGCATAAAATGTCAAAGGCGCGTGGTCGGTGATGTCACCGAAAACAGTGGCTATGCGCGCGTTGCCTTCCGCATCGAGGCTGACTTGATCCGTGCCGGAATATTTCATCTTCACCAGCGAAATATCCGCCCCGGGATGAAGGATAAGCTGATACTTGATGCCGCCATCCGCATGGAATGAATATTCCACATCAATGTTCGGATACAGGTTTTCGTAAATAAGTTTCTGATAGCCTTTAATGCGGTTGATATTTTTCACATCAGAGCCTCCGCCAACCGTGTAGCTGAAGTAGTCATCCGCAGGCTGCAACCCGGTCAGCCGCACGCCTGCAGAGGCGTTCACCCATTCCATGTGAATGACATCGGTTTTCACCTCGTGTTCATCATCCTCCTCTTCGCTGAAATATTTTCCTTCCCTTAACATCCTCGCTTTGCGCTTCCATTCTTCCGTTTCGTTCTTCTTCTTTCTTTTGTCAAAGCGGTAAGTCAGGCTGTTGGGGGTGAAGTATATCTGCGCAGAGCCCCAGTCAACGCCATACAATATCTCCGAGCCTGAAAGCTCATCCCTGCCGTCAAACTGCGATTTGTTTTCGATGAATCTTTTTTGAGGTTCGATGGAAACCGTCCACTTCTCCTGCGAGAAAATAACGATCGGCCTGGCCACAACTGCAAGCAACAGCCAGAGTTTTAATGCTGAAATTCTTTTCATTTTCCCTTGCAAATAAAAAACGGAAGTGAAAATAGCGAAAAACCCTGTGAAATCAATATACCAAGAGTAGTCGAATTTCCGAAGGAAAGAGACGTACTCTTGGTTAATACCGAACATTCTACACTTCAATTGTTCGAAAACCTGAGTTGTTTCGGTATACATGTGCCTGGTATTGAGTATTGAGTGTTGGGGCTTCGGATGTATTGCCGATCAAAGGATTAACGGATCAGGGTTACGGTTCCTGAATACACCGAACCATTCGGATCATTCAGTTTCAATATATAATAATATGTGGCAGCAGGCAGCAGTTCGTCTTTCTTTGAGCGCCCGTCCCAGTTGCCGGTGTAAGGCTTGGCTTCAAACACGAGGCTCCCCCACCGGTTGAATACCTGCAGTTCATTTTCCGAATAGCTGTAAAGCCCGTCAATCACCCACTGGTCGTTTGCGCCATCGCCATTGGGCGTGAACACATCATAGATTACCAGCGTATCACATTCGGCATTGCCCAGCGTGTCTACCCAGACAAGAACCGTATCCATCCCCGTGCAAGCTTCGTTGTCGGTAACCGTCAGGTAATATGTGCCCGCTCCGATGTTGACATTCGAAGCGGTGTTTGCCCCATTGCTCCATGAATAAGTAAAGGGTTGAGTGCCGCCAATGACGGTAACTACAATCGCTCCGTCTCTTGCCTGCGGGCACGACACGGGCTTCACGCTGTCTTCGATCATCATCCCGCTGCCGGTGCCTACGATGGCGGTATCGTTTCTCAGGCAATGAAGGCTGTCGGAAACAGTGACGAAATATACCCCGGGAACGAGGTTGGTGGCAGTTGGGAGCGAATCTCCGGTATTCCAGTTGAACGTATAGGGAGGCGTGTTGCCGTTGATGATGTTTGCCTGCGCGCTGCCGCTGGATGAGCCATCGCAGGTGGCATTGGTCACGCTGGTTTCCACCTCATAGACTGAGGCTGCCGTCAGGCTGATGGTGGTATCGGCAGTGCAATCGTTAGCATCAGTGATGGTGGCGGTGTAAATCCCGGGGGCAAGCCCTGTCAGCGTCAGCCCTGAATCCCCATTGCTCCACAGGGCTGTGTAATCCGGAGTTCCTCCGAACGGAATCAGCTTGATGCCTCCATTATTTCCTCCCTGGCAGAGCACTTCCGTGATGCTCGCAATCGCGGTGATGACCTGGGGCGCCTCAACAGTTGCTGTATCAGCAACTGAGCAATTGATGAAATCTGTAACCGTGACGCTATAGGTTCCTTTCGCAACATTGGCGATACCGCTTGTGACTGCGCCCGTGCTCCATGAATATTGAAATGGAGCGTTGCCGCCCGAAACGGTTGAAGCCACCGATCCGTCTGACGAGCCTGCGCACAGCGCGCTGTCGGCAACAAGCGTTATTGTGAAACTGCCGGGAGCATTGACGGTGAATGAGTTTGTTTCCGTGCAAAGGTTGTTGTCAGTGACGGTAACCGCATAATCCCCTGCAGCTATGTTGCTCAGGTTTTGTGTGATGGCTCCGTTGCTCCATGAGTAGGAATATCCAGGTGAACCGCCACTCACCGACAACGTAATCGCTCCGAGGGGAGCCGTGCAGCTTCCGTTGGTTACCGTGCCGGAAACCGCCAGCGCGGACGGCTCGGTGATTGCAGTGTCAAAAATTGCAATACATCCGGCAGCGTCTGATGCTGAAACCGCGTAGTTTCCGCCCGGTAATCCTGAAATATCCTCGGTCACCGCGCCATTCGACCATGAATAGCTGTAGGGAGCGCTGCCTCCGCTGACGGAGATATTGATAGCGCCATTGCTGCTGCCGTTGCAATCAACATCGGTTTTAGAATCGAAAGTGATAACCGCTCCACCAACATTCGAAATATTTATTGCAGCCGTGTCTGAACATGAATTGGCATCAGTGATGGTAGCGGTGTAACTTCCGACCGGCAGGTTGGAAACTGTTGCGGTATTGCCGCCTGTTGACCATGAGTACGTGAAAGGTGGTGTGCCACCGCTTGGCGTTATGGTAGCGCTGCCGTCATTGTTGCCGCAGCTTGCATCGTTGATTGAAACTGAAAAAGTGAAGCCGGGAATCTGGGTGATGGCGACTGATCCGGTTGCCTGACAACTATTGGCATCAAGCACGGTAACCGAATAATTTCCGCCCTGCAAGCCGGTGATGGCATTGGTGGTATCTCCCGTGCTCCATGAATAAGAATATGAAGGGGTGCCACCGCTCGCAGATGCGGTTGCCGTTCCGTCATTACCTGCGCAGGAGGTATTCGTCTGTGAAAGCGACATGGTTATTGCAGTTGGCGATGTGATGGTGACGCTGCCCGTACCCCTGCAGCCGTTGGCATCCGTGGCGGTGATGGTGTAAGTTGTTCCGGAGAGATTGCTTTGAGAATCTCCGCTCAGATTGCCGGGCTGCCACGAGTAAGTGTAAGGTATCGTTCCGCCTGTGGCGCTCGCAGTGGCGCTTCCATTGCTGGCTCCAAAGCAAGCGAGATTGGTTTGCGAACTGATGTTTACGGTGATTGCGGGGCAAGTATTGCATGGCGATAATTCTGCTGCGCTGTTGATGGTATCTCTGTTTATTCCGCTGTCATAAATTATTATCGGAAAGGTGCCCGGTGGAGTGATGGTGGAATCTGTTGAATAAACAGTCCAGGCAAGCACAGTCGTTGCGCATCCGGGAGGAAAACTGCAAGGCTGGATAAATGGTGGAATAGGTGGAAGACAAAGACTGCAATCCTGCGTGGGCACCTGGTGTTCCCAGGTATAAGGCCCCGTGCCTCCTGTAGCCGTGTATTGTCCGTTATTTTCAATGCACACCACCACAGGCGAGCAATCAAACACGTCAATATCTATTGAATCCGTTCCGCAACTGAGGGTGTATCCGATCCTGTGGGTTCCAACGCCTGCAGCAGCAGGATCAAACATTCCTGTAGCGGAGTTGGTGATTCCGGGACCGCCCCATGTTCCGCCAGGAGTGACTGCCGTCAGCGTGGCTGCCGCGTCAGTGGTGCAGAAGTAATCCACAGGACAGATCGTGGCATCGCAGCAAATGAGCGCAAATGGCGCGCAGGCTGACATATCAACCACTTGCACATAGCCTGTCCGGGCGGTGTTCGTGTTATCTCCCGAGGCGCCACATACAATCACTTCCCCGTTATACCCCACAGTAACATCAAACACGCGGAACGGCAAGCTGACGGAGGTGATAAGGTTTAAATCGGAATCATATTTGATAACAGCATTGGCAGAACCCACATAAACGTTGCCGCAACTGTCAAGGTCAATGCCGCTGTTGCCCGGCTGATTAACGCCAAAAACCGGATCGGTAGCGGTGATGCCACCTGGAATGGTGGCCGTGGCGAGAATAGCGCCAGTAACTGGGGAGCGCTTATGAACCGTACTCCCGTTTTGCGTGTACGCGAAGCTTTGATTGGCGCGGATTGCGCAAATACCCGAATTGCCATTTTCAGGACGATATGTTTCGGATTTATAAGAAAAGTGATACGTGCTGTTTTCTTTAAAAACAGGAACGCCTGAGCAAGCGTTGAGGTTCTGGTTGATTGCTCCAACCGAATCGAGGGTTAGGAAAAAATACTTGGCGTTGCGTGACGAAGAGATGGCTCTTACCTCCTGCACTTCAATAGGAATTCCCAAGGGATTGCCATAGGCAACAATCTGCTTGTCAATTAAATTTCCGGTTGCTGTATTGATATCAAATATCGCCCCCGCGAGACCTCGTCCACCCGCGGTTGTACCCCCGACAACCAGTTTGGTCTGGTCGCAATTAAATGCGATACTCCAGTATTCATCAACGCTCAAAAAAGGAGCAGTATAATTCCATTGTAATCCGGCACTGGTATTCACTTTCTGCATGCCCGCAACAGCACCTGAAGTGACGTAGCAGTTGCCCGCCAGGTCTGTTGCAAAGGTGCCGAGCCAATAGCCGAGCGTGTCATAAGGAGTATTATAGGTCCATTGCAGGGTGCCCGTTGAATTGTATTTCTGCAATTTCATTGGGGAATCGCCCCCGATGATATATACGTTGCCTGCTCCGTCCTTCTCACATTCCCAAACGCCTTTTGAATTGACAAACGCGGGCATTTGCACCCACGGATCAATCACCACGGTTTTGGAATGGTCATAATTGCCAAGCCGGAAGGAAATAATATCTCCTTCGCAAACGAATTCGGATGAAATTGCTGAAGATTCATTATCTGCATAAAACGTGACCGGTGCATGTTCGATAATATCTCCCCTGAAGGTGGTGAAGCGCAATGAGCCTGCTTCACCGCGGGACATTTTATTCGCATCGGAATATTTCATTTTTATGTTTGAAACATCCGCACCGGGGTGGAGAACAAGCGCATACTTGATGCCACCCTCCGGATGGATGGTGTATTCCGCATCCACCTGCGGATAGAGGTTTTCATAAACAATTTTTTCATAACCCTTTATGTAGTTGACATTTTTAACCTCTTCTCCCGCGTGGAAGGTGTAGCTGTGGTAATCGGCAGTGAGATCATGAGCTGCCACCCGCACGTCAGCATTGGCATCCACCCATTGCATGTGAAGGACATCCGTGAAGAACCTGAATTTACGTTCCGCTGGTGTTTTAAATTTCACGCCTGCTTTCAGGTCGGCAGCGCGCTCCGTCTTGGGCTTCTTCACATATTTATCCATCCGGTAAGTCAAGCCCTCCTTGGTAAAGAAAATTCGGGCGCTTCCATAATCAACCCCGTACAGCACTTCCGTTCCCGGCAACATATTCCTCCCGCTGAATTGCGTTTTGTTTTCAATAAAGGCAATGGCGGGGTTATAGGAAACGCCCCACGAAGTCCTTGCATCCGCCATGCCCTCCTGACCAGGATGGATTGCTTTTTGCGGGTATAAGAAACCCGCGCTTGCCACCAACGCGGCTATGCCTGCTGCTAAAAGAAGCTTTCTCATGTTGTCAACTATTTGAAGACGGACGGTGAAAATACGGAAAATGACGGTGAAGTTGCATGATGTCCGGCATTTGCTGATTGCGGGAAGCTAACGCTTCCCGGAATTATACCATCGGTAAACAGGTTTTCGAACTTGTAATGCATAGTACCCGATGATATATCCTCCGAAGGAGTCCGGAGTCCTTCGGACCGATCGCAATTCGTTTTTCACACTTGTTTCGGGATGCTTTCTTTTCCGTCTTAGAAAAATCGTATGTGTTCAGTGCATCCACAGCCATCCGGGCTTTAGCCATGATTTGACTGCTCACAAATCATCCGGCCGCGGCTTTGCAATTTTTTGGCATCTTTGGAGATGAAAAAGCATCAGCCCGAACGAAGTAATAATACCAAGATTAGCCGAATTTCCGAAGGAGAGAAAGGTGCTCTTGGTTAATGCCGAACCTTCTACGGTTCAATTGTCCAAAAACCTGAGTTGTTTCGGTAAAATGCGGGAGGGAAGTTTTATCAATAAATAAGGCGGTTGCTGAATAACATCCATCAATGATCATCACTTTTCTTTATGGCGGGCTGGGGAACCAGATGTTTCAATATGCGCTCGGACGCAAGTTGTCGCTGAGGCGCGAAACGGAGCTTAAGCTCGATGTTAATTGGTTCAAAACGGAAATGAGAGGCACTTCGCCCAGGGAATATGAACTTCACTGTTTTGATTTAAACGTACGGTTTGCTGATGAGGATGACCTTCGGATGATGAAAGACCCTTATTTAAATCCTTTTCTGAAAAGAATCTTTTCAAAGTGGCAATCCTTGCTGCCTTACTATCAGAGAAGGGTGATAGAAGAAAAACATTTTCATTTTGACGAAAACATGCTGAAAGCGGGTGGCGAAGCATGTATCATTGGTTACTGGCAGAGCGAAAAATACTTCAGCGGCATCAGACAAACGTTGTTGCGGGATTTCGCTTTCAGGGAAGCCCTTGGCGGCAGGAATGCAGAGATGGCTGATCGGATCAGCAAAACACAATCGGTGTCGCTTCATGTCCGCAGGACACACTACGTGCCGCAGCCGCCCCTGAAAGAAGTTCACGGCACCTGCACGCCTGAATATATTTTTTCCGCAATTCAATACATCCGGCAAAGAGTATCCAATCCGGCTTTTTTCATCTTTTCGGATGACATTCAATGGTGCCGGCAAAACCTGCAACTGCCGGAAGAAACCCATTTAATTGACTGGAACACGGGCGGAAGCAGCTTCCGCGATATGCAACTCATGAGCCTGTGCCGCCATAACATCATCGCCAACAGCAGCTTTAGCTGGTGGGCTGCCTGGCTTGGACAACACAAGGATAAGGTTGTGGTTGCCCCCAGGAGATGGTTCCTCGATACTTCCAAAGACATCAAAGATCTTTTCCCTGCGTCATGGGTCACGATGTGAGAGAGCGGCAGCCCGCAGTTACGGTACTCCTTCCCGTTCATAATGCGAAAGATTATGTTGGCCAAGCCATTCAAAGCATCCTCGACCAGACCTTCCGTGATTTCGAACTGCTCATTATCAATGACGGCTCCACCGACCGGTCACGCGATGCAATAGCCTCATTCCGCGATGAGCGGATTCATTTCGTCAATAATGAATCCAATTTAAAACTCATCGCAACGCTCAACAAGGGTATTGATCTTGCAGCAGGAAAATACATTGCAAGGATGGATGCCGATGACATCAGCTTGCCGCAGCGGTTGCAACGGCAAGTTGATTTTATGGAAAATCATCCGGATGTGGGTGTTTGCGGATCCTGGTTTGAAACATTCGGGAATCAGCATCATGTGGTGAAATATCCTGGAAAAGATGAAGATATCCGCATCATGATGCTTTATCAAACACCGTTCTGCCATCCATCCATAATTTTCCGGAAGGAAGTTTTTGATAAACATGGAATCCGGTTTTTGCCGGAATTCATCCATGCCGAAGATTACGAGGTGTGGGTGCGGTTGGCCGGCTGCACCCGCTTTGCGAATATTCCGGAAGCGCTTTTAAGGTACAGGTTGCATAGCACCAGCGTTTCGTCATCTCACCAAAGTGTGCAGGAAAAAAATACTTTGAAGATTATCAGGATGGTTTTTGAGAAGGCGGGCATGAAAGTAAGCGATGATGAAATAAGGTTGTTCAGGGAAGTGGCATATTCCCACTTCAAGCCGGAACGGGAGTTTGTTCTGGGGGCGGAAAGAATTTTAGCAATGCTGGTTGAATCAAACAGCCGTACGCATTTTCTCCCGGAAAAAGCGCTGAAGCAATTCGCTTTCAAAAAATGGCTTCATCTCTGCTACAATACCACTTCGCTCGGCACCTGGGTTTACGATATTTTCCACAAATCGCCACTATCCCGGCTTA
The DNA here is from genome assembly GCA_964502525.1 of uncultured Chitinophagaceae bacterium. Lineage (GTDB taxonomy): Bacteria > Bacteroidota > Bacteroidia > Chitinophagales > CAIOSU01 > DATLYB01. The sequence goes on along the minus strand of CAZCXH010000019.1, from coordinate 29,007 downwards.
GCACGGTTCCGGTTATGCACAAATTGAAGTTTGCACTGAAAGGTAAATTCGGTTTGTTTTAACTTTGACCTGCCTTAGTACATATTCAACCTTCCTCTCATGCCTGATATCTCACAACTGAAAAAAATCGCCACGCAGGTGCGCAGGGACATCCTGCGGATGACACATGGCGCCCAAAGCGGTCACCCCGGTGGTTCGCTGGGGTGCGCTGAATTCATGGTGGCGCTTTATCACGAAATCATGCGGCATGACACCGACTTCAAAATGGACGGTCATGGCGAAGATATTTTCTTCCTGTCCATCGGACATATATGCCCGGTGTGGTACAGCGTTTTAGCGAGAAGCGGTTATTTCAAAACCGAAGAGTTGAGGACTTTTCGAAAAATAAACTCCCGGCTGCAGGGGCACCCTGCCACGGCAGAACATCTTCCCGGGGTGAGGGTGGCTTCAGGCTCGCTGGGACAGGGATTGTCGGTGGCCGCTGGCACTGCCCTGGCAAAAAAGCTGAACAATGATTCGCATCTGGTCTATTCATTGCACGGTGACGGGGAAATACAGGAAGGACAGATCTGGGAAGCCGCCATGTTCGCTGCTCATCACAAGGTTGACAATTTAATTTCAACCATTGACTGGAACGGTCAGCAAATTGACGGCCCCAATGAAGAAGTTATTTCTCTTGGAAATCTTCCGGCTAAATGGAAAGCCTTCGGCTGGGAGGTGATTGCTGTAAAGAACGGCAACAATATTGCTGAAGTGGTGAAAGGCTTGAAGCTGGCAAAAACCAAAACAGGAAAGGGCAAGCCGGTGATGATATTGATGAAAACCGTGATGGGCAAGGGGGTTGACTTCATGGAAAATAAATACCAGTGGCATGGCGTTGCTCCTGACGACAAGCAGCTTGAAACAGCGCTCTCCCAGCTGGAAGAAACACTTGGAGATTACTAAAGGGCAGTTCTGAAAATTTTACCACTTATCCCCCCCCCGCCTTCCGGTGAGGGGGGGGCAAATTATTAGAACTGTCCTTAAAGAAACTGTTTAAGGTTGAGTCCACTCCGATAAATCGGTATTAGTCATCGGATGAATTGCTAATAGGACGATATAGAAACAATTACACATCGTATGATTTTTATAGAGCATTCATCCGATGACTTTTCAGAGCAGACTCAACATTAGGCTTTAAACTATCGCGCATTGAGATTCCTAATCTGGTTCAGCACATCTCTCTTCCTTTCTCTGACTGTCAGCCTCAAATCATCCGCTCAATACTCCGATAAATACGCTCCAAAGCTCACCCGCATCATCTTTATGCTCGATGGTTCAGGAAGCATGAAAGAGCAGATGGACGGAACCACCAAGTTTGAACTGTCAAAGCAAATTTTAGGAAAATACCTGGACAGCCTTACCAGCGACAATGTGAAAACAGAAACGGCTGTTCGCGTGTTCGGGCATCAATATCCGTCTTCGGCAAAAAACTGCAAGGATTCAAGGCTTGAGATTCCTTTTGGGAACCACTCAGCCTCAGAAGTCAAAAAAAAATTAGATGCAATCACCCCTCAGGGATGGACGGCCATTGCGTATTCGCTCGAGCAGGCAGCCAATGATTTTCCGGATGATGCATCCGTGAAAAATGCGATCGTGCTGATAACCGATGGCATTGAAACATGCGGTGGCGATCTTTGCGCGGTTGCGGCTGTTTTTCAGCAAAAAAGGATTGCGCTGAAGCCTTATATCATCGGGCTTGGCATCCCGAAGGAAAACCAGGATTTTTTCGATTGTGCAGGAAAGTTCTTTGATGTCGTCAACACCTCGACTTTCCGGGAGGCCATGAGCGCGGTGATTACGCAGTCAATGAATCCTACTTCCGCGCAAATCAACCTCATCAGCGAGTATGGCAAGCCCAGCGAAACCGATGTTGAGGTGAGCCTGGCTGACAGTTATTCCGGAAAGGTGCTCTATCATTTTGTACATGCGCTGAACGATCAGGGCGCCCCCGATTCGCTCAGCCTCGATCCTGCCGGCAAATATGATGTTACCGTGCATTCTGTTCCTCCCGTTTCAAAGAAAGGGGTTGAGCTTGTTTCGGGAACGCATAATGTCATCGCGATTGACCTTCCGCAGGGAAGCCTGAAGCTGGTTGAGTCCGGTTTTTACAAAAGAGAAACTCCCCTGCAATGCGTTATCCATCAGCAAGGGAAGCAAGAAATCCTGATGGTGCAGGATTTCAACACCACACGGAAATACATCACCGGGACATACAGCCTGGAAATACTGACCTTGCCAAGAATCCTGATGAGCGATGTGAAGATTTTGCAGGGCAGCACAAAAGAAATAATCATTGACGGGGCCGGAACGTTGCTGCTCACCTCGGCCGGTGGCGGCATTGCCAGCATCTACACGGAACGCAATAAGGAACTGGAAAGGATTTATGAGTTCAAGAAACTAATGTCCCGGGCAACCCTGTTGCTGCAACCCGGAAAATACATATTGATCTGCCGCATGGACGATAAAAAAAATTCTGCATTCACAAAGACGATGAACTTTGAAATCATTTCCGGGCAAACAATAACGCTGCGGCTATAGGTTCAATGGTTAGATGTCTAAAGGCTAAAGTAACTGAAATGATATCTCCGTTTAATAAATTGACAGAGGCTCTCCGGCTCTTCATCCACCGCTCCTTCTCCATGGTTTGCATTATTGTTCTATGCATTTTCCCGCTTTCGATATTCTCCCAAACAGCAGTACCTGCCGAGAACAAGCGCACTCGCATCCTCTTCCTGCTTGATGCTTCGGGCAGCATGCAAAGCAAATGGGGTACGGGAAATTCGGAAACGCGCATGCATTCTGCAAAAAAAATCCTGACGGAGATGGTTGACATGCTCGACAAGCGGGGTGATGTCGAATTAGCCTTGCGGGCTTACGGACACCAGTCACCGCTTGGGGAGAAAAATTGCAAAGACACCCAACTGGAAGTGGGTTTCAGCAGGGGAAGCGGGAGCTATATCAAAACCAAGCTGGAAACCCTTACTCCGAAAGGTGTTACTCCCATCGCTTATTCGCTTGAAAAAGCCGCAAGCGATTTTCCTGACAACAAAGAAAGGAATATTATTATCCTGATGACCGATGGCGAGGAATCATGCGATGGCGATCCTTGCGCGGTGGCGCATGCGCTGGAAGAGAAAAAGATAGTGCTGAAGCACTTCGTAATCGGGATTGGCGTGGTGGAGAGCGCCCGGCAGGCGTTCGATTGCATCGGCTCCTATTCGCAGGCGCAGGATCCCGCCTCGCTCAAGCAAACCCTGAACAACATCATCACCCGCATCCTCGTGAAAACAACCAGTGAAGTTGATTTGCTCGACAGCGAGAAGAAACCCTCCGAAACCGATGTGAATATGACCTTCTACACCATTCCAAGCAACCTGCGCAAGTACGATTTCTACCATACGCTTAATGAAAGAGGGCATCCCGACACGTTATATATAGATCCCGTGGGTGATTATGACCTGACGGTCCATACGCTCCCTCCCGTTAAGGAGGAAGACATCACCCTTTCTGCCAAGCAGCACAACCATATCAGGATTGATGCGCCCCAGGGCAATCTCGATATTTACCTGAAAGGAAACACCATCAATAAAAACCTCAACAACAAGATAAAATGCCTTGTCCGTAAAAAGGACGGAACGCTTGTCAATGTCCAGGATTTCAACACCTCTGAAAAATATCTTACCGGAAAATATGACCTTCAGATCCTGACGCTTCCGCCTACCTATTTAAAAGACGTGGACATCTCTCAATTCAAAACCACCACCATCGAACTGCCCACACCGGGCATCATTAACATTCTGAAAAAGTATGATGTCTATGGAGGTATCTTTTTAATCAAGGAAGGAACGCAGGAAAAGATTTACGAGATGAATGCCGATGCCCGATCGGAACTGCTGGCATTGTCGCCCGGCACATACATGCTGATCTACCGCCCAAAACATTCCAAAACGATGCACAAAAGCAAGACAGTGGAATTTCAAATCAACTCAGGAGAATCTATTTCTTTAAATTTATAGCCCGATGATAAAACAGATGATTGCAACAGACAAGAAAGAAACGCGCGCTGGTTTTGGCGCGGGCATGCTGGAACTTGGAAGAAGGAGCCCGAAGGTGGTTGCTCTTGCGGCAGACCTGAGCCATTCGGTGAAACTCTCGGAGTTCATTAAAGAATTCCCTGATAGGTTTTTCCAGTGCGGTGTTGCCGAAGCCAATATGATGGGAGTGGCTGCGGGCTTGGCTATCGGTGGAAGAATTCCTTTCGCCTGCACGTTTGCCAACTTTGCCACCGGCCGCGTTTACGACCAGATCCGTCAGTCAATAGCTTACTCCAACAAGAATGTCAAAATATGCGCCTCGCATCATGGAGTAACGCTGGGTGAAGACGGAGCCACTCATCAAATCCTTGAAGACCTGGGAATGATGAAGATGCTCCCCAATATGACGGTGATCAACCCCTGCGACTTCAACCAAACAAAAGCTGCAACCATCGCGATTGCCGGCTGGGAAGGTCCCGTTTATCTGCGTTTCGGCAGACCGAAGGTCGCCAATTTCACCCCTGAAAATCAGGAGTTTGAAATCGGAAAGGCATTGCTCATCCAGGAAGGCTATGACGTTTCCATTTTCGCCACAGGCCATCTCGTTTGGAAAGCGATCGAGGCTGCTAAAGAATTGGCCGAAAAGGGGTTCAGCGCGGAAATAATAAACATCCACACCATTAAACCTCTTGATGAAGAAGCCATTCTAAACTCCGTTGGCAAAACAAGGTGCGTTGTCACAGCCGAGGAGCATCAGCGCCATGGCGGGCTGGGCGACAGCATCGCGCAGGTGCTGGCAAGAAAATTCCCCGCGCCTGTCGAATATGTTGCTGTCAACGATTCATTCGGTGAAAGCGGTAAGCCGGAAGAACTGATGAAGAAATATCATATTGACACACCCGATGTATTGCAAGCCGCGCTGAAAGTTATTGCACGGAAATAATCGCTTGTCTGTTAGTCGTGGCACGACCGCGAGTCGTGCCACGACTAACATGCGTCCCCCTCAAGGGAAGCAGGCTCGCAAGCGAGTCCTCAGGCGGAGAGGTTGGAGGGTGACTACGTAGTGACTGTTTATGGAAGTTTCCGATTCGCAAATCCTCTCCACGTTCAAAGATGCCGCCCGCAAAGAAGAAGGATTCCGGATGCTGGTGGTGAAATACAACCAGCGCCTCTACTGGCAGATACGCAGGATTGTTTTGGACCATGATGATGCAAACGATGTGCTGCAAAATGTTTTCATCAAAGTGTGGAACAACCTCGGCAGGTTCCGGCAGCAGGCGCAGTTGTTCACCTGGCTCTACAGGATTGCTTCTAACGAATCATTCACTTTCCTTCAGCAGAAGAAAAAGAAGGGTGCCGCCTCCTTTGACCATGACAACAGCAGCCTGATTGCCAGCCTCGCTGCCGACCCCTATTTTGACGGTGACGAATTGCAGAAGAAGCTGCAGGCCGCCATCGCCACGCTGCCCGAAAAGCAAAGGCAGGTGTTCCTGATGCGCTATTACGAGGAGATGCCTTATGAAAAGATGAGCGAAATGCTCGGCACGTCCGTGGGCGCGCTGAAAGCATCGTATCATTTTGCGGTAAAGAAAATAGAAACATTTTTAACAGGGGATTAAACCCTTGCATATTTTTAATATCTAAAGCACGGTTATGGATAATAAAGAAGAATGGCAGAAAGAACTCGGTGAACTGGCTCCGAGGTTGGAGAAGATGGAAAAGAAGAACCCGTTCAAGGTTCCGGACTACTATTTTCAAGCCCTTCCCGGCAAGGTGATGGAAGGGGTGAAAGGAATGCCGCTTCCCTGGACGGACAGGCTGGAGCTGTGGCTGAACAAGGTTTTCTCCACCCTGTTCCGCCCGCGGTATGCGATACCGGTGAGCGCATTTTTGCTGTTGCTTGTGGTGGGCATCAGCTTTTTCAAAAGCGATACAGGCATTCCGGCTGATGCAACATCAGCGTTGTCACAAGTTCCATCGGATGAACTTCGTGAGTTCCTGGTCGAGAATGCCGATGATGGCGACCTCATCGCGCTGGGCATCCCGGCAGGCCATCGCAGCGGCTTCATACCTGAGGAGGTCCCACGGGAAGAGCTGGAAGATTACATCAATAATAATTCAGATAACCAAACTCTCGAGGAGGAGATATTATGAAACAAAGGATTTCAAAAACAGTTGCTGCGCTGCCTGTTGTCTTGCTTTGCCTTGCCGCCTACGGGCAGCCGCCTAAGATGGCGGATGACAGGCGCGAGCACATTGAGTCGCTGAAGATTTCGTTCATCACGCAAAAACTCGACCTTACGCGCGATGAGGCGCAGCGCTTCTGGCCCATTTACAATGAATACCATGATGCCCTGCAATCGCTGAGAAACGAGCGTAAAGAAGAGCTGAGAAGCTACAGCGAGCGCTTTGAACATCTCAGCGACAAGGAGATGACCGACATGGTTGACAAGCAGATCATCTACCGCCAGCGCGAGCTGGACGTCAGGAAAAAATATCATGCCGAATTCAAAAGTGTGCTTCCGGTGAAAAAAGTAGCCCTGCTCTACAGGGCTGAGGATGAGTTCAAAGCCAAAGTGCTGGGGGAATTCAAGGCGCGCAATTAATCCGGCACTGCACTGATAATCACTGATTATTGTATCTGTGATCATCCTGTTTTTCTGTGTCCTCTGCATTCTATTTTTATTTTATCCCGAAAGATCCCGAAACAATGTAAAAATGAACGTATGTATTTAGCGCTAATAGTTTACTATCCTCTACTATCCTCTAACCCCAGCATTTATGCTGGGGGATTCGGTACGGCACAATCCACAAGGGCTTTAGCCCTGACTTGGCGGTGAGCTTTAATTTTCTCAAAGCCGGTTGCCCAAACATTTCCGTGAATGCGGTAAACTTGTGATTATACTGGTCCTTGCAGCATCATGGCAGAGAAATCAATAATAATCTCATCTCAAAAAACCAACGGTTCTGCCACAAAAACAAAAAGTATCTGGGCATTATTGCCGTCCTGCAACATGCGTGTAATTTCACTAATTTCATCCTTTAGATAATTCTCAGGTAAACCGACATGAATGCCTCCCGTTTTATTCCTGCGTTGCTGGGTTTATTGCTCATCTGTGCTTGTGACGCCTATTCACAAGCCCCCGGCTGCCCCGATGTGAACGCAGGGCCCGATCAAAACCTTAATTGCGCCAATAACTGCACCACGCTTTCGGCATCTGTTTTTCAGTCGGGGGCGACTGATGACTATTCCGTTAGCTCCATTCCCTACGCGCCTCCATTTCCATTTACCGGTGGCACGCAGATATTCATTAACATTGATGATGAATGGACCAGCGTCATCAACCTGCCATTCAATTTCTGCTTTTATGGGAACATGTATAATAAATTGGTGATTGGCACCAATGGCGTTTTATCATTCGATCTATCCCTGGCAAGCAACTGGTGTGAATGGAATTTCGCTGCGCCTATTCCAACACCGGGGCCGCCACCGAACGGTATTTATAATAATTCCGTCAATGGGGCCTATCACGATATTGATCCTTCGGTAAGCGTTTTCATACCAACCTTTCCTTTTACCGAATTTCCTGCGAATATCAATTATGCGGTGCTTGGCACAGCGCCATGCAGAACGTTTGTGGTGAATTTTGGCACTGTCCCCCATTACGACTGCAACAGCCTTGAAAGCACACAGCAAATCGTGCTTTACGAAACAACGAATGTCATTGAAGTTTACATTGATGATAAGCCGACATGCACCACATGGAATAGCGGCAATGCAGTTATCGGCTTGCAGAATATTGACGGCACAAAAGGAATCACCGCTCCGGGCCGAAATACAGGTCCCTGGACTGCTTACCACGAAGCATGGCGCTTCACACCCAACGGAACTTCAAACTGGACGCTTACATGGTACGATGCAGCCAATAATGTAATCGGCAACACGGCAGCCATAAATGTTTGTCCTACCGGCACTGCTACCTATAAGGCAGAAGTTGTTTACACAGCTTGTGACGGCACTACGGTAGTGAAGGATGATCCGGTAACCGTAAATATCGCGGGTGGATTTACCACTTCCCTGACAAAAACCGATGAGAGTTGCACTGGTTGTGACGGCACCGCAACAGTAACCGTCACCGGGGGAACACCGCCTTTCAGTTACGATATCGGAAACGGTGTCCAGACCACCGCGACTTTTACCAGCCTATGCTCCGGGAGCTATGCAATAACGGTGGGAGATGCCGCCAATTGCAGCGGCACGCTGAATGTCATTATTAATCCCTCCTCAACAATTAATGTTATGGAATCTTCAACAAATGAAGGCTGTCTTGGAATGAACGATGGAACCATTACCCTCATTGCCAGCGGAGGAACGAGTCCTTATAATTATGATATCGGATTTGGGGTGCCTGACAGTACAGGCCTGTTTACCGGTCTTCCTCCAAATAATTACACTTACATTGTTACAGATGCAACAAATTGTTCTGCGGCTGGAATTATTACCATCGCGCCCGGAACAGTCCTTAATGTTTCAGCCATATCCGTTGATGCTACCTGCGGTTGTGATGGCGCCATCACCGTTGCCGCATCTGGCGGCAGCGGAACCTATCAATACAGCATGGACAACAGAATCTCATTTCAGATTTCCAATGCTTTTACAAATGTCTGTCAGGGTAATTATGATGTTATTGCCCAGGATGGCAATGGATGTTCCGGAACCGGAACTGTTGTGGTTGGAGCAAGCAGCAGCCTTGTAATCAATTCTGTAAACGCTGCTGACGCATCCTGCTATCAGACGTGTGATGGTTCTATCGCTATTGGCGCAACCGGGGCGGTGGAATACAGCATAGATGGCGGCAGCGCTTTTCAAAATGCAAATACTTTTAACATGCTTTGCGCGGGAAGATATGACATTGTCGTTACGGATGGCGGCAGTTGTCAGGTGTTTGATACGGTGACCATCTCTGAACCTGCGGCAATAAATGTTGCCGCATCAGCACAGGATGCCCTGTGTGCTTCCGCTTGTAACGGAACCATTGATATTACGGCTGCCGGAGGAGTTGCTCCCTACCTGTACAGCACGGATAACGGTATTGCATTTCAAACCTCCAACCTCTTTTCGAATGTTTGTGCCGGCACTTATAACATTGTTGTTGCGGATGATCATGACTGTAGCGATACAACAAATGTTACTGTGCATGAGCCTGTCGCTTTAAATATATTGCTCACGCCCAATGATGCTTCCTGTAACGAATATTGCGATGGCAATGTGCAAATTACGGCAAGCGGAGGAATGCCTCCTTACGCATACGTCTTACCCGGAGTTTCTTCAACGAATGCAACTCAAATAAATAATTTATGCGCTGGAAACTATGCTCTTACCGTAACGGATGACAACAACTGCTCCCTTACATCCTCCTTTAGTATCGGGGAGCCTCCGCTCCTGACGGTTAATGCAGGCATTGATGATTCTGTGAGGCTTGGAGAAAGTGTCGCGCTGTTTCCAACATTCAGTGATACAGATGCCGTCAGCAATGTTGAATGGTCACCGAATACAGGTTTGAGTTGTAGCATCTGTATGCGTCCTGAAGCAAGTCCGCCTGAAACACAGACCTATACCATGACGGTAACGGATGTTAACGGTTGCACTTATTCGGATGACATTCAAATCATTGTTTACACGGAGCCTTTAATCAATATACCGAATGCATTCTCCCCCAATGGGGACATGGTAAATGATGTGTTCTATGTAAATGGCAGGGAAATTGAATCTATCCGACTCTATGTGTTCAATCGCTGGGGAGCGAAATTATTTGAGACTACTGATCTCACGCAGGGATGGGACGGCACCTGCCGCGGTAAAATGATGGATGCAGGGGTATATGTTTATATGACGGAAGTACAGTTTGCCCTTGGCAAAAAAGAGATCCTGAAAGGCAGCCTTACCCTGCTTCGGTAGGCAGCAGGGGATAATCTTCCGATTGTCTGGAATCGGATAAAACCATCATTCGCCATCTGTTTAGATATTAGGCTACAGTTTAATGTTTAAGGCCTGTCCAACTCTAAACTTTTATACCTTAAACTTCAGGCTGCGAACACCTTTGGTGGCATGCCCCCGCGCGCGCAACGGATTATAACCGTCCTTGCCCGGTTGATAGAAATTCTCCCCCACCATCGCTCACCCTCAGTGAGTGATGATTACACCCGCTCGTGGGGACGCGATTGGCGGTAGAAGGCAAGCCCTGTTCGCTATGGGTAATCCGTTCAACAAAAAGACGTCTTGCCAAGCCAAACGTCCATCCTGAGAACGTTTATTTTCGTATCAGCATGTCTTCCGTTTGTTTTTCCATTCTCATTCCATCGTGGAATAATCTGCCTTACTTAAAGCGCTGCATTGAAAGCTTGCGGAATAATTCTTCCGCGCAGCACCAAATCATTACGCATGTTAACGATGGCTCTGACGGCACGCTGATTTGGGTGAAGCAAAACAGCATTGAGCATACCTTCAGTCTCGAAAATACCGGTATCTGCAAAGCGCTGAATGCGGCAGCGCAGCTTGCTCGCAGCGATTACATCGCCTACATGAATGATGATATGTATGCTTTGCCCGGATGGGATACATTTCTTGCGAAAGAAATCAAGCAGTGCGGCAATCAGCCGTTCATGATTTCAGCAACGATGATTGAGCCGCGTGCATCAGGCAACAAGTGCGTCATTATCCGGGATTTCGGAACTGCTCTTGAAAACTTTCAGGAAGAAAATTTATTGAATTGCAGGCTTGAGAAAGTTGATTGGTGCGGAGCCTCGTGGCCTCCCGTGTTAATGCCGGCAGCGCTTTGGAGGCAAGTGAGCGGCATGAGCGAAGAGTTTTCCCCGGGTATATATTCCGACCCTGACCTTTCGATGAAACTGTGGCAAGCCGGATGCCGGATTTTCAAAGGAGTCGGGAAAAGCCAGGTCTATCACTTTCAGTGCAAATCAACGGGGCGCATTAAGAAAAATGACGGCAGAAAAACCTTTATGCAGAAATGGGGCATCCTTCCTTCCATGTTTTATAAACACTACCTGCGCATGGGCAAACCGTGGACGGGGGCTCTTCAGGAGCCGGATAAAACCATCCGCTTCCATTTGGGAAAACTGCGTGCCCGCGTGCTGAACAAACTCGCCTGATTTGCCACAAAACATTACTCCGGTTCTTCCCAGCCTTCGAGCAGTTGCTATGAGCGCAAGCGAGGCTTGCCTGCATGTGTCCTATGACGGGAAAAAATTGAAATTGCTTCGAAATGAGTAGAATGATAATCCGGCTTCTTTTGGATTACAGTCCTTCGATGATTTCCTGCATCAGGATATATGCTGCCATCACCGCCAGAAACCAGCCGAAAACCTTTCTGAGCCTCGCTTCCGAGAATAAACCGGAAATCAAATTGCCGATGATGATGCCGCCTATCGCAAGCGCAGTGAAAACGGAGATGAACTTCCAGTCAATATCGGCCCCGAGGGAAACGTGCCCGATGAAACCAATGATGGAATTAATGGAAATGATAAGCATGGAGGTGCCCACTGCCTGTTTCACCGGCATGCCGAGCAGCAGCACAAGTGCCGATACAATCAGAAAACCGCCACCGCCACCCACAAATCCGGTGATAAGTCCAACGAGCAGACCTCTCACAACCAAGTTTCCGTATTTTTTGTTGTCATCAGTTCTCTGCTCCGCCTCCGGGCGTTTTCCAATCAGAATATTATAAGAAGTGGCAAGCATCAGCGTTGCAAACAATACCATGATGCCCATGTTTTTTGTAAAATGAAAATTGCCGACTTGAAAAAATTCATCGGGCAGCGCAGGCAGGATAATCCGCCTTGAGATGAAAACGGAGATGACGGAAGGCAATCCAAAAAGCAGCGCGGTGGGGATGCTCGCCAGATTTTGCCTGTAATATCTGTAGAAACCCACCAGGCTCGTGAATGCAATAACAAAGAAAGTATAGCCCGTTGCGGTTACCGGGGCAATGCCAAACAGATAAACCATGATCGGGACAATGATGATGGCGCCCCCGCCACCCAGCAGCCCCAGCAGAATCCCACTGACAACCACCCCGGCATATCCAAGCAGATGCAACATAAAAATACAGGGCAAGTTTAAAGTTTAACGACACAAGACGCAAGTATCAAGTATCAAGACATAAAAATTCCCGAAACTTGCATCTGATTTCCATCTTGATTCTAACATCTAAAATCTAACAACCAATGTCAACAACCACATCCCAAGCCCAGCACGTCCTCAAAGGCGGTGAGTTCCTAATCAAAGAATCTCACACCGGAGAAGTTTTCACCCGCGAAGAGTTGAATGAAGAGCAACTCATGATACAAGGCATGGTGAACGATTTCATCGAAAAAGAAATCTATCCGAATCTTGACCGTATTGAAAAGCTGGAGCAGGGGCTTACCGAAGCGCTGCTGCATAAGGCAGGGGAACTCGGATTGCTCGGCATGGCGATTCCCGAAGAGTATGGCGGCTTCGGCAAAGACTTCAACACCAATACCGTGATGATGGAGACGATGAGCCAGAGCGGTTCGTTCTCCGTTTCACTTGGCGCCCACACCGGCATCGGCACGCTGCCCATTTTATATTTCGGCACACCCGAACAAAAACAAAAATACCTTCCCCGCCTCGTATCGGGCGAACTCAAAGCATCTTACTGCCTCACCGAGCCCGGCAGCGGCAGCGATGCGCTGGCTGCAAAATCACGCGCTGACCTCGCTCCCGATGGCAAGCACTACATCCTCAACGGGCAGAAGATGTGGATCACCAATGCGGGCTTCTCCGACATCTTCATCGTGTTCGCCAAGATTGACGGTGACAAGTTCAGCGGCTTGATTGTGGAGCGCACCATGCCCGGCTTCACCGTGGGCGCGGAGGAGAAGAAACTCGGGCTGAAGGGCAGCACCACGCGACAAATCTTTTTCGAAAATGTGAAAGTGCCAGTTGAAAATGTATTGGGCGAAATCGGCCAGGGGCACAAAATCGCGTTCAGCATCCTCAACATCGGGCGGTTCAAGCTGGGCGCGGGCACACTCGGTGGCGCGAAGAAGATGTGCAGCGTGGCGGTGAAATATGCCAATGAGCGCCACCAGTTTGGCGTGGCGATTGGCACCTTTGGCGCGATCAAGCACAAACTGGGCGAGATGGCGGCAAGGATTTACGCGCTCGACTCGATGGTGTATCGCACCAGCGATCTTATTGACCGCAAAGAGAAGCATCTCATTGACGAAGGCAAAGACTACGCCACCGCTCTGCAGGGCGCGGCTGAGGAATACGCCATTGAATCTTCCATCCTCAAGGTGGCAGGCTCCGAAATAACCGGATTTGTGGTGGACGAATCGCTGCAAATCCATGGAGGCATCGGCTATTCGGAAGAGTTCCCTATTGCGCGCGCCTACCGCGATGTGCGCGTGAACCGCATCTACGAAGGCACCAACGAAATCAACCGCATGCTCATCGTGGACATGCTGATGAAGAAAGCGATGAAAGGGCAGCTCGACCTCATGACGCCCGGCATGGCAATCCAGAAGGAGCTCACCTCCGTGCCGCAGGCGAACAATGGCGAGCAGGGCATCTTCGCTGCCGAGCACAAGGCGCTGAAGAACCTCAAGAAAGCGGCACTGCTCGTGACGGGCAGCGCGGTGAAAACGCTGATGATGAAGATGAAAGACGAGCAGGAAATCCTGATGAACATTGCCGACATGCTCATCGAGCTTTACGCCTGCGAATCCATGCTGCTGAGAACGGAGAAGCTGATTGCTGCGAAAGGCGGGCAACAGATTCCATCTCTTGGAGAGATGGAATCTGTGAAAGCCGACATGGTGCGCCTCTATTTCAGCGATGCGCTGGAACGGGTGAGCCTGCACGGCAAACACGCGCTGGCTGCATTTGCCACAGGCGATGAGCTGAAGATTATGCTGATGGGACTGAAACGCTTCACGACTTTCGATGCTGTGAACACCAAGGAACTGAGGAGAAGGGTTGCGGATAAGTTGCTGGCGGAGAATGGGTGGTGTTTCTGATTTTGTCGTTCGAGGTTTAAGCAGATGATAATTTCTCAAACAAAAAGGGCGATTCTTAGTCGTCCTTTTTAATTTAAAGCATCAGTACCTTCTTTTACTCTTGAAGGTGTTGTAGCAACGGCCCAGCACAGCGCTCACATCGTAGAGCGAAGCCGTTTTCACAAATTCCTGACTCATCGGGCATGTCGCCAAAAACAACTCCATCTCATCTTCATCAAGATCAAACAAGCCGGAGTTGACAAGGTAGCGGGTGATGTCCCTTAGCGCGTCTTCCAACTGCTTTTGGTTCAGTAATTCCGCATAAATCTTTTTCTCCTGCTCTTTCCGGCTGAAAGCCTGATACAGGGCGGTGATGGGATTGAATATCGTGGTTGCCGGACTTTGTATCAAAGGATCATAGCGGTGTGTCCCTATTTTGGACCTCGCTTCTTCCAACTCCCCGAATGTCGGCTGGGGGCGAATGATCACCGGCTTGTCGAACACAATTTGCAGCTCGTTCATATCCACGGTAATGTTGTAAACCGGTTTGAAAACAGAATCGCGAAAACTGACGGTCACCGTTTTAAAGCCTGTGCAGAAGACCTTCAACTCATCTTCCTTGCGCATTGTGATTTCGAAAGTACCGTCAGAGCCTCCAATAATGCCACGACCGCTTGTAACATTAATGATCATTAATTCACCGAACCCGATGGGAGGATGCTGAATTATCCTGCCCTTCACAAGAATAGTGGAGTCCTGCGCCATGATGGAATAATGACACAGAGAGATCATCACCAGAAAAATAAATCTCCTCATTAATCAGCAAAATTTGAAAAACGAATCAATACTGTGCGCGGGGTAAAATCGTACATTTTCTACTTCTGTTTACAGTTTATATGTTTACGGTTTACGGTTATGCACATGACAAAACTCCGAACCGTAAACCGTAAACGTCCCAATGTCGCAATTTATCTCGTTCAAAGTATAAAACGTATTTATTGTTTGGAGAGCAAATTATTCGGCATGGCGCGTCCTCGGATGACTTTATTAGATTTGCAAACGATCGGGAATATCATGGAAACCACAACTCATCTCACTGACCAGGAAACCATCAGGCGTCAAGGGCTGGAGGAAATCAAGGCGCTCGGCATCAACCCCTACCCTCCCGATTTGTTTGATGTGAATGTGACCGCGCAGGAGATAAAAGAGAGATACGAATCAAATAAAGATTCGTACCAAAATGTGACCATTGCCGGACGCCTGATTTCAAAGCGCATCATGGGCAAGGCATCCTTCGGAGTGCTGCAGGATTTAACGGGCAAGATTCAGTTCTATGCCGTGCGCGATGAGCTTTGCCCCGGTGAGGACAAGACGCTTTACAATACGGTTTTCAAAAAACTTTTTGACCTCGGTGATATTATCGGAATAAAAGGATTCGTGTTCACCACACAAACGGGAGAGATCACCATTCACGTAAAAGAATTCAAGTTATTGAGCAAATCGCTTCGGCCGCTTCCGATTGTAAAAGAGGCTGATGGGAAAGTTTTCGACCAGGTCACCGACCCGGAATACCGTTACCGTCAGCGCTATGTGGATTTGATTGTGAATCCGAAATCGCGCGATGTTTTTCAGAAGCGCACAAAGCTGATTAATTCCATGCGCGAATATCTGAACGGCAAAGGCTATCTCGAAGTGGAAACCCCGGTATTACAACCTATTTATGGGGGCGCAGCAGCCCGCCCTTTCACTACGCACCACAACACGCTCGACACTACATTATACCTGCGCATTGCGGATGAATTGTATCTTAAAAGGCTCATCGTAGGCGGGTTTGACGGGGTGTATGAAATCTCCAAAGATTTCCGCAACGAAGGGATGGACAGAACGCACAATCCTGAATTCACGATGATGGAGCTGTATGTTGCCTACAAGGATTATGCATGGATGATGGAATTGGTGGAAGAGATGATTGAAAAAATTGCACTTGACATTCATGGAACCACAAAAGTCACCGTGGGTGAAAACACGATTGATTTCAAACGCCCCTATCCCCGCTACACAATGTTTGAAGCAATCAAGCGGTTTACCAATATTGACATCTCGGAGATGAACGAACAGGAAATTTTTGATACCGCAAAGAGGCTTAAAGTCGAAGTTGACAAAACGATGGGGAAGGGAAAACTGATTGATGAGATCTTCAGCGAATTGTGCGAGCCGAATTTGATTCAGCCGACATTTATCACGGACTATCCCGTTGAAATGTCTCCGCTTGCCAAGAAGCACCGCAGCAAGCCCGGACTGGTGGAGCGCTTTGAACTGATATGCAACGCCAAAGAAATCTGTAACGCATTCTCCGAGCTAAATGATCCGCTTGACCAGCGCGCGCGCTTTGAAGATCAACTGAAGCTGAAAGAGCGCGGTGACGAAGAAGCGATGATGCTGGATGAGGATTTCCTGCGCGCCCTCGAATACGGCATGCCGCCTACTGCCGGACTGGGCATCGGCATTGACCGTCTCACGATGATTATGACCGACTCTCCTTCCATCCAGGACGTGATATTATTTCCGCAGATGAAACCGGAAAAGTAAGGATGAATCCTCTATCGCCAGCGACAGGCTGTTTTGCGGTTTTCAATCTTTTCATCTACACCAAAAAATTAATAGTTTCTTTCACAATCCTTTCCGCATCGGGAGGCAAATGCGCGTCTGTAAACGGATGCTTCGCCCCAAAAACGTGATTGCCTCCATCAATTGTCAGCAGGGTCGCGCATGGATTTAACTCTTGCAGTTTCAATGCTGAAGCATACGGAACGGCTTCATCAGCCGTGCCATGCACAATCAGGAAAGGAATCTTCAGGTTTTTCGCTGCTTCGGGAATATTCAGCCGCTCCCTGTTGGTGAAATAATTTTCCGCCAACTGATAATACAGCGGCATCTGCTGATGAGTGCGGGCGTTCTCAACATAAATCACTCCTTCCCTTTTCCAATCATCGAGCATGTTTTGTGTCCAGAGTTTTCCGAAATCACTCACCGCAGCCCAGGTTATTATCTTTTTCACCCGCTGGTCCTCATGAGCTTTCAGTATCACGATTCCGCCACCACGGCTGTGTCCGATTAAGAAAAGTTTATCTGCATTAATCTCTCCCCGTTTGAAAGGCTCGCACTCAGTCAGCGCGAAATCAATCACGTTGCCGAGATCATCCATCTCTTTGGAATAGTTGTTGTTGCCGAACGCTTCGAGGTCGGCAAACTCAGCGGGATGCTCCGCAGTTGTTCCGTTGTGGGGGAAATTGAATTTCACGAAAACAAATCCTTCGCTGGCAAACCGCTCAGCAACAAGATTGAAATGCCCCCAATCTTTGAAGCCTTTGAAGCCATGCGCGAAAATCACAAGGGGTTTTGGTGATTTGTTTTCCTCATAAAAGATATCCATGAGGACATGCTTTCGATGGCTGCCGGGAATGGAGAGGTTGAGTTGTTTTTTCATCAGGGATTGCTTCGAAAATAACCTGCGCTTGTGCCTTGCATTTCCCCGCAATGACGCAGGAATTTAACAGGGCAGCGCATCAATTAATCATCTCATCACCGAATTATCCAATCATCGGATTCTTCTACCTTGTTCTTCTTATCTTGCGGCAAAGATAAATGCCGGCAGATGTCATTGTCGCTCAATCAGATCAAAACGCCCATCGAAAAGGAGCTGGAGATTTTTGAGAAAAAATTCCGCGAGGCGATGAAAAGTCGGGTGCCGCTGCTTGACAGGATCACCTACTACATCATTCAGCGCAAGGGCAAGCAGATGCGCCCCATGTTCGTGCTGCTGTCGGCAAAACTTCACGGAGACGTCACTGACAAGAGTTATGCCGCGGCTTCCCTGGTTGAACTGCTGCACACCGCCACGCTCGTTCACGATGACGTGGTGGATGACGCCTATATGCGCAGGGGGTTTTTTTCCATCAACGCGCTCTGGAAAAACAAGATTGCCGTGCTGGTGGGCGATTACCTGCTCTCGCGCGGACTGCTGATTTCATTGGAAAAAGAATATTTCGACCTGCTGAAAATATTTTCCCAAGCCGTGAAAGAGATGAGCGAAGGCGAGTTGCTTCAAATAGAAAAGGCGAGAAGGCTCGACATCGAAGAAAATATTTATTTCGAAATCATCAGGCAGAAAACCGCCTCGCTCATCGCTTCTGCATGCGCAAGCGGTGCGGCATCGGTAATCCGCGACAAAGAGGGAATTGAGAAGATGCGATTGTTCGGTGAAAAAATAGGAATGGCGTTCCAGATCAAAGACGACCTGTTCGACTATGGCGATGCCGACATCGGCAAGCCCCGCGGCATTGACATCAAGGAGAGGAAGATGACGCTGCCGCTCATCTATGCGCTTAGTAAAGCTCCGTCATCGGAAAAACGCTGGATCATCAATGTGTTCAAGAACCATAACAAAGACCAGAAAAAGGTGAAGGAAGTTTTGCAATATGTGAAGCAAAGCGGAGGGATGGAATATTCTGTAAGCAAAATGTCTTCCTATAAAGAAGAAGCCTTCGCCATCCTGCATTCCTGCCCCCAAAATCCCGCGCGGGAAAGCCTTGAGCAGTTGGTGCAATTTACCATTGAAAGAGAGAACTAAAAGTTTGCAAAAGTGATGCTGACCATTTCGCCCGGAGTTGCAGGATAAAATGTGACATAGTAGTTCTGATTTTTAGGATAATCTCCACCTGGACCCCTGAATCAAAAAATACCGCATTACAAGTAGTGGTATCACCTGTAGATGACATTATAATGGTATCTGCCTGCGCAAAAGAACAGGCTGTGCGCAAAAACAGGCTTGCAAAAATTAATGTTAGTGTTTTCATAGCTTACAAATTTTATTTTTCAAACTATAAG
Source organism: uncultured Chitinophagaceae bacterium (assembly GCA_964502525.1). GTDB lineage: Bacteria > Bacteroidota > Bacteroidia > Chitinophagales > CAIOSU01 > DATLYB01. The sequence continues at coordinate 10,003 of CAZCXH010000019.1, read as the reverse complement.
TAAAATCGTCCACTCCTTCATTCCCCCGCCAGCGCAGGGCTGTTTCATTCTCCCCGAAAGGAATGTGCCGCAGGCACAACAGGTTGTTAGAAAAAGAACGACCGCACAACCTGAGTGCCGGCAGGCACGAAACGTTATTTTCCGGCACATTGGGTATAATGGATGTTACAGTCAAAAAACCAAGGATAACCAACCTGTCGTGCCTGACGGCACTTGGTTTTTACATTAGCTGTCTTCTCTAACAACCTATCGTGCCCATGGCACTTTTACCGGTTCATCAGCTGAAAATGAGAATGAAACAGCCCTGCCCGCCAGCGGGAAACAGCCAAGCGCGCACGGCTCGTCCGTTTCTGGCGGTTTACCGTTTGACATATCTTCGTTCATTCAAGTCTTCGCGCCAAGCCTTGGGGCGCCTGCGAGACTTGCCTGCCGCCAGGAAGTGATGCTTAAATAAAAGAAGTTTTCAAACTTCTTACCATCCGAATTCACAAGTTCGCTTACCCGCATGCTTTTCATCAATGACCTACAATATTCGGGTTTGAGCAAATCCTGGTATTTTTGGTTGCATAAATATTTATTATGAAACAAATCAAATTGCCGATAGATGCCGCTGCCGCTTCGCTTTGGAACAACGCGAGCGCGCAGGAGCGCAGACGGGCAAGCCGCATGGTAAGCTATTGGCTCAAAAGAATTCTTCCGGGCTCCAAAAAAGAACGGCAGAAAGAAGAATTCTTTGCAAACATGAAACAAGCGGGAGAAATCGCCAAAGCCAACGGTCTCACGCCTGAAATTCTTGAGCGGCTTTTGAATGAAAAAGATTAACCGGCTTGTTTTTGATGCCAATGTTGTGATAAGCGCAATGATGTTCCCTGATTCCATTCCGGGCAAAGCGCTGGTAAAAGGAATGGAAACAGGCGTTGTGCTGGTGTCAATGGAAACACTGAGCGAGCTTGCTGTTGTCGCGCTGAGTGAGAAATTTGAGAAATACCTGCCGCTGAAAAAACGACAAACCCTGCTAGAGCAATTTTCCGCGCTTGCAACCTTGGTTCCGGTTACGGATGAAATTACTTTATCACGCGACCCGAAAGACGATAAGTACCTCTCTTTAGCAAAATCGGCACACGCTGATGCTATCATCACGGGCGACACAGACCTTCTCGAGTTAAACCCATTTGAGAGAATTTCCATCATATCACCGTCCGATTTTTTGAAATTGTTTTAAAATCATTTGCCCTTCGTTCATTCAAGTCCTCGCGTCAAGCCAAGAGCGTCTGCGAGACTTGCCTGCCTGCCGCCAGCAGGGATGCGGAAATAAAAGAAGTTTTCAAACTTCGTTACTGTTCACTGAAAAACCAGCAAATCAGATGGGCTTCCGCGAATGGCGTCAATGAGCGACTGCCATACTGCCGATGACATTTCGTCCCAAATAGCTTGGATATTGTTGTTGCGTTTTCGTTGTGCGTATAAACTTTTTCTTCTCAGGAAACTCCGGCATGGCTCCCGGTTGCTGCCTGCTCTTATATTTATCCAACTCAGCCTACACTTTTCTCCGTTTTACTGTTTCATCGCGCATCCGCGCCTTTTCCAGCAGGGGGTAGTTAAAATGCAGTTCGCTTCTTTCAAACAACAGGCGGCTGCTCAAGGGCGGGGATATGGGCATAAAAATATTCATCAGGCTATGAGCCGTCCGATATTTTTTCAAATTTTATTGAATACATCATCCGGGTTCGCTTTCAACAAGAATAAACAAATTTCCCCCTTCGTTCATTCAAGTCAGATTCCATTCCTAAGCAGGCGGATGGAAGCTGTTGCTAAAATTCCGTAATTCTGACTTTGCTTCGGGTGATGATAATGAAGAAATGACCGCTTTTGTTGCAATAAGAATTCAGGACGGATAACAGTCGCTTCTTCACGATGGGGAAGTCATCTTTTTCATGCCGCAGGAAAATGACTGAAAGATTTTTGAAGTTGTAAGCGAAAACCAATTCTCCGAAATCCTTGTCCTCCGTGAGCAGGATTGCGGACTTTCCCTTAACGAATTTGATAATGTCGCGGTCATCCATTCCGGGTGAAAGCTCGCGGATATATTCTACTTCGAAGCCTTTTTTGCGCAGTTGTTCCACGAGCGAGCCGTCAATGTTTTCATCGGCTACTATCATGCCGCCTCTCCAAGACTTTCCTCGTGCGAGATGAGGTCGGCAGCATATTCAAAAGCGGCAAGAATCTGTTCTTTCCTGAGATGGGTGTAGCTTTCCAGCAGGTCGGCCACAGTGTAGCCGCCCGCCAACTTCCTCATGATGAGTTCAACCGTGATGCGTGTTCCCCTGATAACAGGCTTGCCCAGCATTACGTTAGGATTCCGCTCAATGTATTTTTTGTAGGTCATCGCTCAACAGTACTCAAAATTATTCAAATTTATGAGTTGGAAACAGGTTTTATCCGGGTATTCGGGGTAAATTAAAGTATGGAACTGATTATCGAAAAAGCATTCATTCCCCCGCGTTCATTAAGTCTTCGAGCCAAGCCAAGTACTTCGATTATCAAAAGCCTTGCAAATCCTCCTCCTCAATTCGTATTTTTTCACCTATATAGCACCTGATAGATATGCGCCTGCACTCCGAGCAAAACGGGCACGTAGCACTATATAAAGAATCCCCTTCGTTCATTCAAGTCTTCACTTGCGATAACATCTTGTTATCTTATCGCGGATATTTTCTTCAGCAACAAAGAGTATGATGAGAGCCTTGATTTTTCCGAAAAGCTAATCGGGGAGAAATCCACCTCGATGACGCGGGTTGACCAACTCACCTCGGGCAGAATCCTTCACCTGATGGCGATGTTTGAAACCACCTATGAATCAAAAGGCAAAGTCTTCAAATGCAAAAACACGCTTATGCACATCCGGGCGAAGCAGTTTTATGAAACGGTGAGAAAGCTGGAGGATAATTACCAATATGAACGGCTCATCTTCCGTTTCTTCATGCACCTGCCGGAGAAGACGGGCGCAAAAGAATTGGCAGAAACGTTCGGAAAGCTGAACCTCGATATTGACAAGCTGAAGACTCAGGCGGAAAATGAATACATCAGGCTCATGCTGCTGACGCTGGATATTCAGAAATGGATAGGAAAGAAAATAGATGAATACAAAGCAATTGAGTCGCGGTTTTGATCAATTCCCTGCTGCGTTAACCGGGTCCATTGCCCCCCCAAAGGTCTTCCTGCATATCTTTACACCCGCTGTTATTTTATGCGCTATATTTCTGATGTAATGAAACGGTGCTTTAAAGTTGTAATGCTTTTGTCGCTCATCATCGCTATGCAGCGCGGTGCGCATGCCCAGTACGAGGATGAAGAGGCTGTCAGGCTACCGGCATTCGAAGAAGAGAAAGTCAAGCGCCCGAAAGCCAACATCATCAAGATAGCGCCAACAGCGCTTTTTATCGGGCAGATTCCGGCAGCAGCCGAAGCGCGCGTCATCTATGAACTTCTTGTTGCCCCGCAGCAATCCTACTACGCGGGGGTGTCGCTCAATTTTCAAAATTTCCTGACGATGGCGATCTGGGATTCCACCAATAAGACCAACGGCACCAACTGGGATCCTAAGCTGGGAGGCAGGGTGCAGGGCGGGTATAAGTTTTATCCGATTAAGGCGCTGAAAGCTCCGAACGGCTTGTTTGTAGGGCCCCATGTATCCTATAATTTTTTAAATGCTGAGGAGGATAATTTTCCCGATAGCAGGGCGCGCATCGTTTATCTCAACGCCAGCGCTCTGGTGGGCTACCAGCTTATTTTAGGCGGCAGCTTTGTCATGGAGTTAGTAACCGGAGTCGGCTACAGGAGGAACTATGCCGTGTACTACACGCGAAACCAAAAGACGGGCACGGATATATGGTATAACGGTTTTAAAATAACTGTCAACTTCAATATCGGGGTTTATTTTTAACCGTCCTGCCGGGCTGATACCGGCACCAGAACGCAGATGACGCAGTAAAATAGGGTAACCGCAGATATCCCGAAGCAATTGTAAAAAACGAACTGTGATCGGTCCGAAAGACTCCGGACTCCTTCGGAGGATACACCATCGGGGACTATAATGTACAAATTCGGAAACCTGTTTACCGATGGTATAAAATTAAACAGTCTCTAAGCGGCAGGATTTTTAGAACCGCCAGACGGTGTGCTGACTCACTGAACGCTTCCGCCCTGATCTGGCGCAGGCGCAACAACAGGAGAAGAAACGAAAAAAAACTTTTGTCGCGTCAAATGCATCGCTTGCTTCTCAAGCACAAGTTCAGAAGAACTCAACTCCTCCACATTGAAATAGATGCACTCATAAACTCCGGTTTCCATCAGCGAGATGCTGCCGATGCGGAGATGTGGCGTCCATTCGCCCTCCATTGACTGTCCCTCATCAATCCAAAGGAAACTGCTGCTGTTCAGCACGAGTTTGTCGTTTTTCCCCGTTTCACCCGGGTATTGCGTATTCCCGTTAACCTCTTTTTTCACAAGGTGCCATTCACCGTAAAGGTCTTGCTTTTCAAAATCTTTTTTGAAAGGGGTTTTTTCGCATCCCGTCAGCGCGATGACGAGCGCGATGGTCAGAAGGTTTGTCAGTTTCATCATGGAAGTGGTTTTTGCGAAAAATAAAGATAATGATTTCCGGTGAAAAAGAAAAGATATGCGAATCTTTCAAAAGATTATTTCCTCTTTCCGCGCCAATGCCTCGCCAACTCGACAATCATCGGCAACACCGAGATGAAGATGATGGCGAGGATCACCGTTTCGAAATTCTTTTTCACGATCGGGATATTTCCGAAGAAATATCCGAGCAGCGTTAATCCCGCCACCCAAACGGCACCGCCAATGACATTGTAGGAAATGAATTTTCCGTAACTCATCTCCCCGATGCCCGCAACAAAAGGCGCGAAGGTGCGCACTATCGGCACAAAGCGGGCGATTACGATGGTCTTGGCTCCGTATTTTTCATAGAAGCCGTGCGTCTTGTCAAGGTATTCCTGCTTCACGATTTGCCTGCCGGCAATCTTCCAGTGAAGCGCCTTCAGCCCGATGGTTTTTCCGAGGAAATAATTCACCGTGTCGCCCAGCACGGCAGCGATGAAAAGCAAAAAGATCAGCCAGTAGATATTAAGCGAGCCAACGGCAGCAAAGGTGCCTGCTGCAAAGAGCAGCGAGTCGCCCGGCAGCAGCGGCATCACCACCAGTCCGGTTTCTATGAAGATGATGGCGAAAAGGATGATATAGGTAGTGGTTCCATATTCCGAGATGATGCGCTGAAGATGATCGTCAAGGTGGAGGAAGAAATCAATGAAGTCCTTCAGGTGTTCCATAGAGTTAGAATGCGCAAAGATGCCGGAATATATCGGGCATGGCAACTCTTTGACAAAAAAATCAAAACACTTGGCTATTTCCCTAAAAATTGTAATTTTTACATCCCTTTTGAACCCGATAACACTGCCAGCATGAAACTGAATATCAAATCAGCGCTATTTGTCTCTGCCCTTTTTATAAATATCTGCGTTTCCGCCCAGACATACAATGATGGACCGATGACGCTGGAAATCCGGGTGACGGGATTGCAGGTGGACTACCATCCTGACTTAACCCAGGCTGATGATGTTACTTTGGGCAATCTGATTTGCAACACTGTTCCGCAACTTTGCAGTTCAGTGGGTTCTCTTTCCACTGATGAATTAAGCTGCAAAGTATGGGCTCGAGCAAATCCGGATCTCACGAGCGCAAGCTGGCTGGGCGGAGCCTGCATACAGGCTGATTTGGCAATGAGCGTAGGAGGCCCTGAAAATTATGTTTACGCACCGCAAACCGTATTATTGAATATACCGTTTGGCGCACAGGTTCCTAAGTTCTTTGATTTGAAAATAGAAGGGTGGGAAGATGAGAAACCTGCAGACTTTGACTTGCTGCCGAGCGGCATCCCTTTTGTCTTATCAAACGATTGCCAAAGCAATGATGGTTTTTCCAGATGCGTGTATGATGGCAATAATACCAACTGTATAACGGTGTTTGGAATTTCCACATTGGCAATGGAGGATGACCTCTACTGCAATGCCGATCCCTTTCAAACCGCCCTCGATTACCGTGCCGCAGGCCCCCCCTGCCGCTGGAACAGCCATGGTTATGTGATTGGCAACTGCCCCAGCAATAATTACTACCGTCCGCAGATTGAATCGCGTTACCGTTTCAGCGGTGGCGTTGATTGCCCCACCGCATTAGACCTTGGAACCATCGGACTTGGCGATACGCTGAGGCATTTCAACAGTACGGAATGTTACAACAACACTTTCTCCGGCAGCCCCGGCAATGATGCTTTTTACAAATTCACCATCAACAATCCGATCGGCATCACCATCAGCACCTGCAGCAACACATTTTTCGACACATACGTTTACCTGCTGTACAATGGCTGCGCAATTACCGATATTGACGGCTCCAACGATGACGGAACGGGATGCGGCACACAGTCGAGAATTTCCAAAACGCTTTGCAGAACAGGAACATATTATGTAATCGTTGATGGCAAGGCCGCCACGGATTTCGGTCCGTTTGAGCTTGTTATTTCCGAAGACCCTGCGCTCACATTTGCAGCGATAATTGATACAACAAATCCGACAAAATGGTCCAATCCATCTTGCTTTGGATACAACGATGGGTTGGTTGAAGTGGACATAATTGGGGGTACTGATCCTTTCACGATTTCATGGAGCAATGGCTATAACGACACTCTCAATACAGGGCTTGCAGCCGGAACATACGCTGTAACAGTGACTGATTTCTCCGGCTGCCAGGCAACAGCCTCCACTACCTTAAGGGATCCCGATTCCCTGACCGTTACCGTGGCAACAACTGACCTTACCTGCAGCGGACAGGTTGACGGCACTGCGAAAGCAACAGTTGTTGGCGGTGTCACTCCTTACAGAAGTTTTACCTGGAACACCGGTCTTACCGGTGACACGCTGTCTAACCTTGCCGCTGGTATTTACTCGGTAACTGTGAGCGATTTTGAATTCTGTACGGCAACTGCTTCTGACACGGTTTCTGCAAACAACCCCATCGTCATCACCGTTGACAATGTGGTTGACGTCAGGTGCAATGGCGAAGGCAACGGAGCAATTTATATCACAGCATCAGGCGGTCTTCCGGGCGGGTACAGCTATGTTTGGGACCCTAATGTTTCCACTGCCGCCAGCGCAACCAACCTGATGCCGGGGGTGTATCAACTTTCGGTTTATGACAATACCGGCAACGGCAGAATATGCTATACGCCCGAGACATTCCTCATTAACGAACCTCAGCCGCTCGTTTCCACAATTGCCGGTGTTCAAAACAATATTTGCTTTGGAGGCGCCACCGGAGGCGTTGACCTGGAGGTTTCCGGAGGGACGCTCAACTATGCGTACTCATGGACTGACGGTTCCACGCGCGGAGATCTGTTCGGCTCGCCTGCGGGCGCTGTTTCTGTCACTGTTACCGATGCCAACGGATGTACCGTTTCCAGCGATGCGGTGATTACCGAACCTTCCGAAATCATAGCCACTGCTGCTGCGGATTCAGCAGGATGCTACGGCACAAGCAGCGGTTCCGTTGATTTGGAGGTTTCTGGCGGCATTCCAAATTATTCCTATATATGGTCGAATAATGGAGAAACAACGCAGGATATTTCAGGACTGGAAGCAGGGAATTACCAGGTTGCAATCACCGATGCCAACGGATGCACGAAGGTCGTGAATGTCCCCGTGCATGGATTCCAAGAGTTGGAAGTGCAGCGAAACGTTACCAATCCGTCCTGCATCGGCAAGGATAACGGCAGCATCAGCCTCACGGTGAGCGGAGCATCGCCATTCTCCTATAGCTGGTCAGACGGCTCCACAGATTCTGAATTGAAGGATCTTGCTTTTGGTTCATATACCGTGACGGTAACCGACTTCAATGGATGCACAGCGGTGGTTGATGCAACTGTTGCCGAGCCTACCGCCAATTGCGAAGGCGGCACGTTTGACGTTGCCGTTCCCAATGCGTTCTCCCCCAACGGAGATGATTATAACGGGACGTTTGACATCTGGAGGGACGATAACGTATCAAAGGTGAGCGTGAAAATCTATAACCGCTGGGGCGAGTTGGTTTATGAAAAGTCCGATCAGCCGAGCGGACCAGGCAACGGCTGGGATGGAACCGTTAACGGCAAGGACGCCCAGGTTGGCTCTTACGTTTACGTAATGGAAATCGAATACCACACCCCTCCGGATATTGACCGTCCAACCCAGAGAACAGGAACGGTGGCTTTGCTGAGATAGCAATAACCCATTTTCATTTTTCACAATAGTCCGGTAGTTTTTTTACATCAGGGCTAAAGCCCTTTAGTGACGCGCTATCCATTAACCCCGCCTTTAAAGGCGGGGTTTGAGCAGAACAGAGCGTTCACAAGGGCTTTAGCCCTGATGTTCGAAAAAAGTAACGAACTATTGTTTCAAAAACCTGGCTTTTTTAGAGATCGAGTTGGTTAAGTAATTTTTAGGTCACCCTAATTTAGAATTTAGATGATTGAAAAGATGTAATTTCGTTTCTTCATAATGAATCGGAATAAATCATCATCGCCTTCGCTTTCCGAAGTTCATTCAACGGTGGATATCCCTTCCGGCAAGGGCTTTTGGCGCAAACTGCTCGCTTTTTTAGGCCCCGCCTATCTCGTAAGCGTTGGCTACATGGACCCCGGCAACTGGGCTACGGATATTGCCGGAGGAAGCAAATTCGGCTACAGTTTGATTTGGGTGCTGCTCATGTCGAACCTCATGGCTCTGCTGCTGCAAAGCCTGAGCGCAAGGCTTGGGGTGGTCAGGGGGCGTGATCTGGCGCAGTCGTCACGCGAAACCTATCCGCCTTTGGTGAATTTCATTTTATGGTTGCTTGCTGAAATCGCCATTGCCGCCACAGACCTTGCCGAAGTGCTCGGCATGGCGATAGGGCTGCAACTGTTGTTCGGCATCCCGTTGATTATCGGAGTCGGCATTACCGTATTCGACACTTTCCTTATCCTCTTGCTTCAGAGCTACGGAATGCGAAAGATGGAAGCGTTCATCCTCGCGCTGGTAGCCATTATCGGAATATCGTTTTTTACCGAAATGGTTTTCGCAAAACCCGATGCAGGCGAGTTGGTCAGGGGATTTGTACCCTATATTCCTGCAGACGAAGCGCTTTATATTGCCATCGGCATTATCGGTGCAACGGTGATGCCCCATAATTTGTATTTACATTCAGCATTAGTGCAGACAAGAAAAATCGAGCGTTCCCCAAAGGGAATAAGGACAGCCTTGAAATTCAATATGGTTGATTCAGCGATTGCCCTCAACCTTGCCTTTCTGGTAAACTCGGCAATCCTCGTGCTGGCAGCATCGGCATTTTACCGCAACGGCATGTTCGGGGTGACAGAGTTGAAAGACGCTCATCAATTTCTTGCTCCCATGCTCGGTACGCAATGGGCGCCCATCCTGTTCGCGGTGGCGCTGATAGCTGCCGGACAAAGCTCCACCATCACAGGGACGCTTGCCGGGCAAATCGTAATGGAGGGTTATTTGAACCTGCGCATCCAGCCGTGGCTGCGCAGGCTGATTACGCGCCTGATTGCCATCATTCCCGCGCTGATCACCATTGTTGCGTTTGGAGAAGACTCCACGACAAAACTTCTGGTGCTGAGCCAGGTGATCCTAAGTTTGCAGTTAGGTTTTGCGATCGCACCCCTCATCCATTTTGTCAGCGACAAAGAAAAAATGGGCGAGTTTGCCATCACAAATAAAATCAGGATGCTTGCCTGGATATGCGCTCTCGTAATCGTTTCGCTGAATGTTAAGCTGGTAATTGAACAAATTGCGGGGGTGATGTCGTCAGCGGGCGATAATGCTTACATCCTTTGGCTCACGGTGGTGCCGCTTGCAATAGGAGCGGGCATGCTGCTGCTGTATATCATCTTCCA
>CAZCXH010000018.1:0-44560 GCA_964502525.1 uncultured Chitinophagaceae bacterium | reverse complement strand
GCCTGCGAATCGGGTTTGCACAGCGCATTCACCGTAAGGGCTGAAAGATATGACGTCCTTATGGCCCTCGCTTTCGCTCGCCTCTGGCGAGTGAAGTTATTCACGCGCGCCCGCGGGATGCGAGCGAGGGACAACCCGCCCGCGCAGCCTTCTGTCATAACCGGAGATATTGCGCCCGGAGCTATGATGATTTTAAGGCGCCTGGCGGCTTTGCGCACGGGTATCCCGCGCTGGCGGGGAAGCGAGGGGGTGGAATAATCGCAGGCGGATGTATAGATGACCGATAGCTTCTGCCGGGGGCGCTACCAATGCGGCAAACGCAGGAATGGAGATAAGTACGCGCCCAAAAACCCTTTCAGCAGGTTTTCATTCATCCCGGCAATTCAACATGGTTTTCAATGATGCCAAGTGTGCTGAACACGAAGCTGAGGAACAGCGACTGGAAGCCCACCACAAGGAAGAGGATGGCGGGGATGAGTATCTTGAACGTGGTTTTCAAATCGGTGATCTCGCTGAACTGCACGCTGCCCCAGATGAGCAGCAGCTTCACCGACAGGGCAATGCCGGTGATGATGAGGATAACGCTGAAGAAGATGCCGCGCTCGAGGTTGATGTAGGTGAAAATTTTGTTATAACTTTTATTGATGGGAACAAGACCCCTGTTGACGGCATATATCTTGCTCACGAGGTAAAAGCTGATGAGCTGAATGCTGAGCAAAATCAGCACGGCAAGATACGTCATGGTGTGGATGCCAAAGCTGATGCTGCCGATGAAGATGGTGTCGAAAAAGAGGAGGGAGAAGAAAGCTGCGGAAAAAATGAACAGCAGCGCCCCGGGAACGAAGAAGAGCCACTTGGGACTGTAGATGAGCAGGAAGCGGAGGTGGCGCCATCCGTCACGCCATGTGCGGAGGTGGGGCGGGCGGCTGCGCCCGTCAGGGCTGAGGGTAGTGGGCACTTCGGTGATCTTTAAATTGAACAGGGAGGCTTTCACCACCATCTCGGAGGCAAACTCCATCCCGGGTGTCACCAGCCCAATGCGCATGATGGCGTCTTTCCGGAATCCGCGCAGTCCGCAATGGAAGTCGCCTGCATTGATATTAAAAAACAACCTGCCTATAAATGATAACACAGGATTTCCAAGATACCGGTGGAGAAACGGCATTGCGCCTTTCCTGATTCCGCCTTTGAAACGATTTCCCATCACAAGGTCATAGCCTTCGCGCAGTTTCGCGACAAACAATTCAAGGCGTGAAAAATCATAGCTGTCATCAGAGTCGCCCATGATGATGAATTTTCCCCGCGCCTCTTTCACGGCACCCATGATGGCAGCCCCATACCCGCGCTGCTTCACGGGCGCCACCCGCGCTCCTTCCCTTGCGGCAATCTCCTGCGAGCCGTCAGTGCTGCCGTTGTCGCCAATGACGACCTCCCCGTCAATGCCGTTATTCTGCAAAAACGTTTTCGCTTTCCTGATGCATGTGCCGAGCGTTTCCGCCTCGTTGAGGCAGGGCATCACAATGGTAAGTTCGCAACCTGGAGGTGACATAAAAAGACCTTGCTACAATTTCACTTCGGGCGGCAGGAACGCGCTCGGATTGCCGCCATTCAGAACAATTTCTCTCACGATGGTTGAGCTGATGTGGGAATGTTCCGGGTCGCTGAGGATGCAGATCGTTTCAACCTCCGGAGCCATTGACTTGTTGAGTTGGGCAATCGTTTTTTCATATTCAAAATCGCTGCTGTTGCGGATGCCGCGCACGAGATAGCGCGCATTCACTTTCCGCACAAAGTTCACCGTAAGCCCCTCATAAGCCATCACTTCGATGTTCCTGTGCTTTTTGAAAATATCCCTGATCCATTTCTCGCGCTTCTCATAGGGGAAAGCATATTTCTTGGAAGAATTATTTCCGATAGCGACAATGATCTTGTCGAACAGCGGGAGCGCGCGCTCAACAACGTTCACATGACCGCTGGTGATGGGATCGAACGAGCCGGGAAATACTGCAATTTTTTCACTCATAATCAGCGAAAGATACTGAAAATGCTCGAACCGTATTTCCGCTGCTGAACAAAGCGCGGATGGTTTTCGAAACTCAGCTTCGGCTGATGTTCCAAAATGAAAAATCCGTTTTCTTTCAGCAGGTTGTTTTCAAAAACAAGCGTTGCAATTTCTCCGGGATTATCCACCGTGTAAGGCGGGTCGGCAAAAATCAGATCGTACCGGTCGCTGCAATTCCTCAGGAAAGTGAAAACATCCTCCTGCATGATTTCGATGACGTCAATTCCCAGTACCGCAGCAGTTTTGCCGATGAACCTGTTGCAGTCGCGGTCTTTCTCAACCGATGTAATGTCCTTGCAGCCCCGCGAAGCAAGTTCGTAGCTGATGTTGCCGGTTCCGGCAAAGAGGTCGAGGGCTTTTATTTCCTCAAAATCAAATTGATTGCTGAGGATGTTGAAGATGCTTTCTTTGGAAAAGTCGGTCGTGGGGCGAACGGGCAGTCCCCCGGGCGGATTGAACCGCCTTCCCTTCAGCAAGCCGCCAACTATCCGCATAGGTGAATGCTGTAAAGCAATGCAAACAAGTGCTTTGGAATGTTGTCGAGCCTCGCGGAATATTTGAGCGATTTCGGGCGGCTGGCGAATGACAACTGTTTCAGAAAACGCCTTGCCGTTTGATAGTAATCGGAATCGGGAGTGATGTCGCCCGACAATGAAATGCCGATCTGCTCGGGATGGAAGTTCATCTCCTCGGTCACCGCCATCAGGTAGTAAGCGAAATCTTCCTTCGTCCTGATCTCAAATGAATTATAGAAGGAGAATTTTCCGGCATCAAGCGCTGCAAGATGCAGCACGTTCCCCGCAATGCAGGCGAATATTTTGTTGTCCGCATGGTTTTTGTTTTCCAAAAGAATATTCTCAATGAAAGGAGTGGAAACGTGAACTGTTTCAAACTTTTCAAACATCCTTCTCAAGGATTCGGGCATGCCGTTGGGGATGCTGTAAATATTGCTTGCAGGAATGTTTTTGATGAAATCCCTCACCGGCTCCTCCGGCAATGACAACCCGAAATCAAGATAGGTTTTCATTTCGCTCTCGATGAAAAGCTCTTGCGGCACGAGCATGCTCTTTCCGCAGTCAATCCCGACCACTACGCTCCCGAATGACTGCGCTCCAAGCCCGCTGTCGTCCATCAGCTTTCTGCCAATCTCCCACCAGAAAACGGTGCTTCCCTTTTCAAAGACATAATCAGTCACGGAGACCACCTTGTGATGAATGGTGTCGAGGATGCTCCATGAAACCCTTGACGGGCTTAGATAAACCGCCAGCCTGCAATTGGATTTGTTAAGTTTCTCCAGTTGCTCATCGGCAAGCCGCGTACGGGGCGATATGTTGGTCACTGACGCCAAAAGAAAGTTGTTCGCGCCTCTATATTAAAACATTTTTCTTGCTGTGCGAAAACAGTATTTTCGGGGCATGGTAAAATCACGCAATCCGCGGTTCAGGGAGTATGTCCAGTTGAAAATTGACCGCAATGAGTTTCTCCATACGCTTGGGTTTAAAATAAATGCCGTGGGGGAAGGCAGTGTGGAAGGGACGCTGGCGTTCGACCGGAGGCATGAACAGCAAAACGGTTATTTTCACGGTGGGGTGATATCTTCCCTTTGCGACATCGTGTGCGGCTACTCGGCATATTCGCTTGTTGAAGAGGGCGAGCAGGTTTTCACGGTTGAAATCAAGGTGTCTTATTTCCGAAAGGGCATCGGTGACCGTTTGATTGCATCAGGACAAGTAGTAAAAGCCGGAAACAATTTTCATTTTTGCGAAGCGGAAGTTTTCGCGGAAAACAAAGGCGGGAGGAAACTGGTGGCGAAAGCAACATCAACGATGGCGGTGGTGAGAGAGAAAGTTGGAGATAAATACGGGGATTGAAAAGAAACCTGACAGGTTTTATAACAATGGAAGACAAATTAAAAACATTAGAGAAAAAACGTTTAGAAGCCCATGAGGGCGGAGGGAAAGACAAAATCCGGAAGCAGCATGAGAAGGGGAAACTCTCAGCGCGCGAGCGGGTTCAGCTTCTGCTCGATGAGGGCACTTTTGAGGAAATCGGCATGATGGTGACGCACCGCAGCCGCGACTTCGGGATGGAAAACCAGATCATTCCGGGCGATGGCGTCATCACCGGCTATGGCAAGATCAACGGCAGGCTCGTGTACGTGTTCTCGCAGGACTTCACCGTGTTTGGCGGTTCGCTTTCGGAAACCCATGCCGAGAAAATCTGCAAGGTGATGGACCTCGCCATGAAGAACGGGGCACCGGTGATCGGGCTGAACGACAGCGGTGGCGCGCGGATACAGGAAGGCGTGAACTCATTGGGCGGCTATGCGGATATTTTCCTTAGAAACACGTTAGCATCAGGCGTTATACCTCAAATCTCCGCCATCCTCGGACCCTGCGCGGGAGGCGCTGTCTATTCGCCTGCCATCACCGATTTCATCTTCATGGTTGAAAAAACATCATACATGTTTGTCACCGGACCGAATGTGGTGAAAACGGTGACGCACGAAGAAGTGACCCCTGATGAACTGGGTGGCGCGCATACGCACGCGTCAAAGTCGGGCGTCACGCACTTCGCATGTTCCAACGAAGCTGAATGCATCGAGAGCATTAAAAAGCTGCTGAGTTATATTCCGCAAAATTGCGAAGATGAGGGGCCGCGCATTCCCTATGCAGCGCAGGGAAACGAAATCAGAAACGAGCTGAATAAAATAATTCCCGCCAATTCGCAGCAACCTTATGATATGCACGAGGTGATTTCGGGCGTGGTTGATGGGGGAGAATTCTTCGAAGTGCATAAAGAGTTTGCCGAGAACATCATGGTTGGCTTTGCGCGTCTTGCAGGCAAGAGCATCGGAGTGGTTGCCAACCAGCCAGCGCACCTTGCCGGTGTGCTTGACATCAACTCATCGCGCAAGGGAGCGCGGTTCGTGCGCTTCTGCGATGCGTTCAATATCCCGTTGCTGGTGTTCGTGGATGTTCCCGGCTTCCTTCCCGGCACCGACCAGGAATGGAACGGCATTATCAGCAACGGCTCCAAGCTGTTGTATGCGTTTTCAGAAGCCACCGTTCCGAAGGTGACCGTCATCACGCGCAAGGCTTATGGCGGGGCGTATGACGTGATGAACTCCAAGCACATCGGTGCGGACCTGAACTATGCCTGGCATACTGCCGAGATTGCCGTGATGGGTCCAAAAGGCGCGGCTGAAATTATTTTCAAAAATGAAATTGCAAAGGCAAAAAATCCGGAAGCAAAGCTGCAGGAGAAGGTGACCGAATACACCGAAACGTTTGCCAATCCTTATCGCGCTGCCGCCCGCGGATTTATTGATGAGGTGATCAAGCCGGAAGAAACGCGCATGAAACTCATCAAGGCTTTCGACATGCTCGAAACAAAAGCGGTGAAACTGCCGAGAAAAAAGCATGGGAATATTCCGCTATAGAAAGTTTACGGTTTGTCGTTTACGGTTTACCGGTTGAATGTCAAACTGCAAACCGAATACTGTAAACTGAAACATGCAATCCTCTTACATCGTTACCATTTTTCTTCCGGTTGCGCTCGGTGTAATAATGTTTGGGCTGGGGTTGTCATTGCAGGCGAACGACTTCACGCGCATCGCGAAATTTCCGAAGGCGGTGCTGGTGGGCTTGTCGTGCCAGATGTTGCTGCTGCCTGTTGTTTGTTTTTTTGTCGCCAAGGCGTTTTCGCTTTCTCCGGTATTGTCAGTGGGGCTGATGCTGCTGGCGGCTTCTCCGGGAGGGGCAGTCGCCAATCTTTACAGCCACCTGTCGAAGGGTGATGTCGCCCTCAATATCACGCTTACCGCCCTTAACAGCTTTCTTTTCCTGTTTTCCATGCCATTTATTATCAATTTTTCATTGGAGCATTTCATGAATGAAGGGCAATACATCCCGATGCAGTTCAGGAAGATAGCGGAGGTGTTCCTCCTTGTGATTGTGCCGGTGAGCCTCGGCATGCTGATAAGAAAATTTTTTCCGCAATTGTCGCATAAGCTGTCAAAACCGTTCAAGATTGCTTCAGCG
Source organism: uncultured Chitinophagaceae bacterium (assembly GCA_964502525.1). GTDB lineage: Bacteria > Bacteroidota > Bacteroidia > Chitinophagales > CAIOSU01 > DATLYB01. The sequence goes on along the minus strand of CAZCXH010000018.1, from coordinate 38,455 downwards.
GTTTTTCTTGCCCTGGTCATAGCTGCGGCTGTCTATCAGGACAAAGACAACATGGTTTCTTACTTTTTGCAGGCAGGCTCTGCCGCCCTGGCGTTCAACCTCATCAGTTTTGCTGTTGGATATTTTGTGCCACGGTTTGCCGGTCTTAGCAAACACGAATCCATTGCCATCGGCATGGAAATCAGCATTCACAACGGTACGCTGGCTATCTTCCTTGCGCTGCACGTGCTCGAAAATCAGGCAATGGCGATTCCGCCAGCCGTTTACAGCATCCTCGTGTTATTCACTGCGGCAGCGTTTGGATGGATTGTTAACTTTAGTACGAAGGAATAATTGTCCGCCTAATCCAGCACAAACTTTTCGCTGCGCAACACTTTATTCCCGATTATTATACGGCAGGCGTAAGCTGATTTTTTCAGGTTCCTGATATCCACTTTCCGCGACACTATTTTCTCCGAGAACACTTTTCTGCCAACCGTGTCAAACATCTCTATCCATGCGCTGTCAGGAAGTTTTCCGCTTATATAAATGAAGCCTTCAGCAGGGTAAAGGGTTAGTTTCAAATCACCATCAATAGCGTCAATCACATTGGTAATCGTATCGGACGTATCAGACATGCAGCTATGCTGAAGATCAAACAATGTTTGCAATGAATCAATCGGCTCAAAGCCGGGTGGTCCGCTGGGAATATTGATGTCAATGAAAAGAGTGCCGGCAGTATCCGAAGGCCTGGCAACCCTGATGAAGGAAGAGAGCGATGAATTGCCGCTGGCAGCACAGCGCGTGTCAGCGCCAACGGTATTAGCGCCCTGCATGGCAGCCATGAGGCGGCAGGCGAGGTCGCCATCCGCGCGGAGAAAGCGGGCTTCCATTGAATCCAACACCTGCTGACCGGAAAGGATGTTGCCCTGAATGGCGTAGTATTTTCCGATGACATGGTTTTTGTAATCCATGCAGTTTGCTCCGGTAAAGGCTGCCGATTGGGCCATGCCATTGTTGATCTTCACCGCGCCATATTGCCGCACCGAAGGACTAAGGAAAGCATCGGCACTTTGCATGGAATCAATGATTTCCTGCGGACTGTAGCCGGCATCCATCAGCGCTTTTGCGAAATTCTGGTTGGATGGATGGTATTGCGCCTGCGTGTGGATGACGCCCACTCCGGGATGAACATCGCTGATGATTACAGAATTATCAATGCACGAAGCTCCTGCGCTGCCAACCTCTCCCGCCACGGTGTCAACCGCGCAGATGGAGAAAGTGTGCTGGGCGATGAGGCAATTAACGGATGAGAGAATTAGCGAATGAATCAATAGCGATTTGGTAAAATTCATAGCGCTTGCTTTAAATCTAAATTAGAGGTTTGTGGTGTGATTATTAAATCTGCTACCCGCTTGTCATCTCAATCCGCTCATCCGCTAATTGGCTAATCATTTAATCAGCATTATATTTGCACCGCTAAAAAATTATGGAATACCTACAGCCCTATCTTCCTATTTTATTGTTATTCATCATTGTTTTCGGCTTTGTAGTGGTGAACCTAATCGGTACGCATCTGCTGGGTCCTAAAAGGTCGAATGACCGGAAACTGGAGGTTTTTGAGTGCGGCTACGAAGTGAAAGGGGATGCGCGCGCGCCATTCCACGTGAAGTATTTCCTCGTGGCGATACTGTTTGTGCTGTTCGATGTGGAAGTGATCTTCATGTACCCGTGGGTGGTGAACTTTAAACAGCTTGGATTGTTGGGATTTATAGAGATGTCGCTCTTCATCGGTTTTTTGCTCGTGGGATTTATATATGTGGTGAAGAAGGGCGCGTTGAAATGGGAAGCGTGAAATAGTTTGAAGTTTGAAGTTTCCAGTTTGAAGTTCTACAATTGGAAACTCCAAACTCCAAACTCCAAACTAAAAAATGACTGCAGCCAAAATACCAAATCTTGCCGAAGCCCCTCCGGGGTATGAAGGGCATGGGTTTTTTGCCACATCTCTTGATAAGGCTATTGGTCTTGCCAGAAAATATTCGATATGGCCGCTGCCGTTTGCAACCTCCTGCTGCGGAATTGAATTTATGGCAACGATGGGGGCGCACTATGATTTTGCACGGTTCGGATCGGAGCGTCCCAGCTTCTCGCCCCGCCAGGCTGACCTGCTGATGGTGATGGGTACCATCGCCAAGAAGATGGGGCCTCCTCTGAAGCAGGTTTACATCCAGATGGCTGAACCAAAGTGGGTGCTTGCGATGGGAGCCTGCGCATCAAGCGGTGGCATCTTCGACACCTACAGCGTGTTGCAGGGAATTGACGAAATTATTCCCGTTGATGTTTACGTGCCCGGCTGCCCGCCCCGCCCTGAGCAGGTGATTGACGGATTATTGAGAATTCAGGATCTGGTGAAAAACGAATCTCTTCGCAAGCGGTATTCACCCGAATATAAAGCGCGCCTTGCAAAATACGGCATGGAATAGATGGAAAAAATTCCCCACTCATTGATTCAGGAAAAAGTGACTTCGCGCTTCGGAAGCGATATTATTTCCGCTATTGAAGAGCCGCTGTATAAAGTGCTTGAAATAACGGTGAACCCCGACAAGATTGTTGAGGTGCTGCGTTTTCTATACGATGACAAGGATTTGCAATTCCGTTTCCTGACGTCCATGTTTGGTGTGCATTGGCCTGAAAGAAAAGGCGAGGAGATTGGAATGGTTTATCTGCTGCACAACCTATGGAAAAACACGCGCATCAGGATCAAAACATACTTGCCGATCAGCAATCCTGAAATTGATACCGCTACAACCTTGTTCGCTACCGCCAATTGGATGGAGCGCGAAACGTATGACTTTTACGGAGTGATATTCCGCGGACATCCAAATCTGAAGCGTGTGCTCAATGTTGACAGCATGGACTATTTCCCGATGCGAAAAGAATATCCGCTCGAAGAAAGAACAAGGGTTGATAAGGATGACACGATGTTTGGGAGGGAGAAGGTGATTAGCGGATGAGATGATTAGCGAATTAGCGGATGTGAACGATTTGTAATCCGTAACTCGCAACTTATAAATTAGAATGGAACAAACCACAGCTCAACAAAACCTACCCATCACGGATAAAACGATTGGCGATGACGGGTTGCTTACCATCAACATGGGTCCCACCCACCCTGCCACGCATGGCGTGCTGCAGAATGTGCTGAAGTTGGATGGCGAGAAGGTCGTTTTTGCAGAGCCTACCATAGGATATATCCATCGCGCCTTTGAGAAGCTTGCTGAGAGAAGACCTTATTATCAAATCACTCCCATCACCGACCGTCTCAACTATTGCTCCGCACCCATCAACAACATCGGCTGGCACATGGCGGTTGAGAAGCTGCTTGGCATAAAGGTTCCCAAGCGTGTTGACTACATGCGCGTGATCATTATGGAACTCGGTCGCATTGCCGACCATATTATATGCAACTCCATTCTCGGTGTGGATACGGGTGCGTTCACCGGCTTCCTTTACATGTTCCAGAAGCGCGAAGACATCTATGAGATTTACGAGGAGATTTGCGGCTCGCGCCTTACCACCAACATCGGCAGGATTGGCGGCTTTGAACGTGATTTCAATGACGTTGCAATCCAAAAGCTGAAGAAGTTTTTGGTGGAATTTCCCAAGACACTCGAGGAGTTTGACGGGCTCTTCAACCGCAACCGCATCTTCATGGACCGCACGATTGGCGTGGGCGGCATTTCTGCGGAAAGAGCATTGAACTATGGCTTCGTTGGCCCCAACCTCCGCGCAGCAGGCGTTGACTATGACGTGCGCGTGATGGAGCCTTATTCATCATACGAAGATTTTGAATTTGACATTCCCATCGGGCAAAACGGAGATTGCTACGACCGTTTCATGGTGCGCACGAATGAAATGCGGCAAAGCCTGCGCATCATCCAACAGGCGCTCGACAAGATGCCTTCCGGTTCGTTCCATGCCGATGTGCCCTGGGTTTACCTGCCGCCAAAAGAGGATGTTTACAACAACATGGAAGCGCTCATCTATCATTTCAAGATCATCATGGGCGAGCTGGTTGTCCCCAAGGGCGAGGTTTATTTCTCAGTGGAAGGCGGCAATGGCGAATTGGGTTTCTACATCATCAGCGATGGCGGACGCCAACCCTACCGCCTGCACTTCCGCAGGCCATGCTTCATATTTTACCAGGCTTATCCCGAGATGGTAAAAGGGCAATTACTCTCCGATGCTGTCGTTACCATGAGCAGCCTGAATGTGATTGCGGGGGAGCTGGACGCTTGAATAGTTTGGAATTTGGAATTCCTCAACCTCAAACTAACTCCAAACTGGAAACTCCAAACTTCAAACTACGTTTATCTTTGTGGCGTGAAAAAAATCTTTCTGTTCATCATTAGTGCTTTATGTTTCCAGTCTGCTTTCAGCCAGCAGAACAAACTGATTCAGTTTTCGGGGTTGGTGCTCACAAGCGACAGCCTGATGGGAATACCGTATGCCGCGGTGATCATCAAGGGGCAAGGCAGGGGAACGATTGCCAACCACCAGGGTTTCTTTTCCTTGGTGGCGCAGATTGGCGACAGGGTTGAGTTTTCATCAATCGGGTTCCGCAAGGAAGTGGTCATCATCCCCGACACGCTCACCAAGAGCAAATATTCCGTTATTCAACTGCTTACTCAAGACACCGTTCATCTTCCAACGGTGCTCATTTATCCCTGGCCCACCAAGGAGGAATTCAGGCGGGCTTTTCTTTCCATGCATATTCCCGATGACGACCTCGAACGCGCCAAAAGAAACCTCGAACGCCAACGCATGGCGGAGATTGGCGACATCATGGCGATGGACGCCAACGAAGCCACCGATTACTATTTCCGCCAGGAAGCTCAGAGTTATTCGTACACCGGGGCAATTCCTCCGCAAAATATCTTCAACCCCATAGCCTGGGCAAACTTCATTGACGCCTGGAAGCGGGGAGAGTTCAGGAAGAAGTAACCGTATGGTTAATTGGTTAATTGGTTAATTGGTTAATTGATATTGTAAGATGCATACCATATGGTTTTACAACTTTATCAGGAAGTCGTCTGACTGCCTCCTTCGCCTGCGCCCGCGTCCCGCGAGTGCGTGCAAATAACTTCATCCCAAGAGGCGAGCGAGGGCGAAGGAGGATGCTTGAGATACTTCTTCCTCTGTTTCATTCGGAAGCAAACGGGAATTGATGAAAGCTTCCTCTGTGTTCGCTGAAAGCAAGGAAGATTTACTGCCTGTGGTCGGTGTTCTCACCGACCATTTGTTTACCCCTTCGCCTGCGCTCGCGTCCCACGAGTGAATGTAATAACTTCACTCGCCAGAGGCGAGCGAAAGCGCAGGGAGAGAGTATGTGGCAGAATGTTTATATAGAACTGCCTTAATGATTGAATGAAAATTTTTAATGAATGAATATTCTGCTCATTCATTCCCATATTCGCCCATTCTATCATTTAATTCAACGCGAACACCCATTTCCCGAAAAAGGTCATTGCAGCCGTCAGCCACATCACTCCAATCAAATCCAGCCAGAATCCCGCTTTAACCATATCCTTCACTTTCAGCTTTTCACCGGTAAAGACAATAGTGTTGGGCGCTGTCGCCACCGGCAGCATGAAGCCGATGGATGCGGCAAGCGTTGCCGGAATCATCAGCATCAGCGGGGGAATATCTGCGGCAATGGCAACCGCTGCCAGCACGGGAAGCATGAGCTGAGTTACTGCTACGTTCGATGCCAGCTCGCTCAGCACGGTCATTAACAGGCAAAGCAACAGGATTATTAAAAAATCAGGCAGCGCGCCAATCCCCTGCATTTGCCCGCCCATCCAGCCGGCAAGACCTGAAGATGAGAAGCCTTTTGCCAGAGCGAAGCCTCCGCCAAATAGCAGAATAATGCTTAACGGAAGTTTTTTCGCACTTTCCCAATCCATCAGCATCTCGCCTTTTTTTGATTTGGATGGAATCAGAAAAAGAAGCGTTGCCATGAAGATGGCCACCGTGCCGTCCTGGAAGAATTTGGGATGATTCAGAAGGCTGCTCCAGCCGGGCAGCACGGTGCCGCCCAATTGAATGTCGGCTCTTGTAAACCACAGCGCTGCCATGATCGAAAATAGTATCGTCACCATCTTCTCCTCGAAAGTCATCTTTCCCAGGCTTTTTAATTCCTTCCTGAACGTATCGAGGTGCTGCGATCCGGTCTTAATCTTGTCGGGCATGTTAATCCTCGTCAGCAGAAAATAACATATTATGAGATAGCCGAATGAAAACGGGATGCCGAACAGCGACCATTGCAAAAAGCCCACCGGTGCGGCATCGGGAAAAGCAGCCTTGAACTGGCTCAGGAAAATCATGTTGGGAGGCGTGCCCACCAGCGTTGCCGTGCCTCCGATGGAAGCAGCATAAGCGATGCCAAGCAGCATGGCAACGCCAATCTTATTATTGCGCTCACCGGTGATTTCCTCAATGCGCGCGATGATTGCCAGCGTGGTGGGCATCATCATCAGCGTGGTGGCGGTGTTCGACACCCACATGGAAATGGCGTAGGTGGCAAGCATCAGCCCTAAAAGTATCTTATGGAAATCGGAGCCTATGGTGCAGATGATGCGCAGCGCCATCCTGCGGTGAAGGTTCCATTTCTCCATCGCGAAAGCGATAAGAAAGCCACCGATGAAGAGCATCATCACATCGTTCATATAATAAGGCGCGATTTGCTCGGTGCTCATCAGCCCCGCCAGCGGAAACAGGAACACCGGCAGCAATGAAGTGACCGCCATCGGCACAGGCTCCAGCATCCACCACACCGCCATCCATGCCGCGATGCCGCCCATGCGCGAGACGTTTTCATCGGGCTGGGCGGATTGCAGCATGAAATAGCAAAGGGCGCAGGCGAGTGGACCGGAGAGGATTTTCAGGAAACGCATCGGAAAAATGTTCAGCGCAGCCTTGCCCTGAGTTGATGCTGTTCTTGACGATGATGCAGTACAGCGAGAATCTTAACGGTTTGAGAAGCCTTATCCCGCTTGTAGTAAATTAAATAAGGAAATCTTTTTATCAGGATTCTTCTTACGTCTCCTAAAATCAATCTATGCTCGACCTTGTCAGATTTCAGGCTATTAATTTCCTCTTTGATGGTGTTGGTAAAATTTTTTCCAAGCCCTTTTCGCTGTTTTTCGTACCAGGCTTTTGCAAGTTTAATTTCTTCCTCAGCCTCTTCAGCAATTAAAATCCTGAACATCACAACTGCTTTCGCACCCCGTCCCAATCTTTCATTTTGGATTTTCCTTTGGCATATTTTGCCGCTCTTTCTTTCACAACACCCCAATGCCATTCGGGAATATCGCCCTCGTCATCGAGGTGAAGCAGCCGCGCTATCGCCCATACCAGCTTTTCATCTTCAATTTTGTCAATCTCTTTTTTTATTTGATTTTTTTTAAGCGTTAAATCCATAATGGAAGATTTGGTGTTTATAAAGATATGCAAACTCTGCCTGATGTTTCTGATAATGGACTTTTTTCCATCCAAATTGGATTAGGAGCTTTTGTAGTTATTTTGGAGGAGGTTGAGATCATTTTTTATCCTGATTTTAATTTCCGCAGTTGCTTTAACACTTGCAGTTCCATACCATTTGATTTCAGTATTCGACTCAGGCGATTATTTAAGGCTGGCTCTGCAACTGAAGTCAGGATACTGGCCTCTTGGCGAACATGCTTATGCCGCACGGATTTTCAGTTACGTTCCATATACCATTGGAATTTGCATAGGGGGCTTTGGCGGATGGCTTACGTATATTACATTCTCTGAATTTTTATTACTGCTCTTCCTTATTTATTTTGTTATCGGACGGATCAACAAACCTGTTGCCCATGGCGCTATTATAGCTTTAGCCACATCTCCAATTATGCTTCGCAACAGCACGCTCATAACAAGCGATATGATGGCAACGCTCACGACCAACGCGGTTGTTCTTGTTTATTTGCTTTTCTTTTTAAGGGAGCGCAAAAGCCTTATCTCCGCGCGATTTTTCGGTGTATTAACCGCTTCGATATTGGCGGTTTCACTATGGTCTAAAGAATCGGGGGCATTCTATATGCCGCTGCTCATTTATTTTTTTGTGAAGGATCGGAATAGCGATGGAGCTATGAAAGAATACTGGAAGTATGCGTTTTTATCATTCATTCTATGGGTTGCCGCCACTCTTGCAATTCATGGCGTCAAAACCGGGAATCTCTCAGGCAGGCTGCGTGATGCGGAATATTTAGCAACCATTACCGCCAGTGATTACGATGATGCTTCGTTTATTACAATTTTATTGCGTTGTACGATTCAGCCATTTCAGTTCCTGATGCAGAATTACACTTTTGGCATTCTGTTTTTACTGGCGGTACTGAACGTTGTTCAGCCAGCGAATTCTTTAATCCGAAAAAAACTGAAAGCGTATTTTATTTTTACTATATCAGTCTGGTGGTTTGGGAGCCAAAGCCTTTTTTCATGGAACCCTGTTGCGCTTATCCATCGTCTTTGGCTGCCTGTCTTAATTCCCATGGCGATCAATGGGGCATTTGGCATTTATAACATTCTTAACCAACATGCTTTCGGCAAAAAGGAAAGACAGAAATATTGCGTCATTATCTTCTTATTTCTTGCAGCGGCATTCATTTCATTGATCCTTTTTGAACGGAAATATGCTGAAATGCAATTGAGCACTGTCAGCCTGCGCCTTGGCGCTGCGGCATTCGCAACAGTTTCACTTGTCCTGCTATCAGTGATTAATATTCCATTATTCAGGGAGAAGAAAATTCTTGCGGCTGTACTGCTGTGCCTCACGATCGTAGTGCCACAGGTTGTCTGGCAATCGAAAGAAATAATAACATGGGCAGAAAGAGGGTTTACCAACGAATATATAATGGAAAAGGAGATGGTGGAAAGGGTAAAAAATCTTAATCCATCCCTTATCCTTACTGACGCAGGTCTAAGCCGGAATTATGGCATTTATGATGGATTCCAAAATCCTTTGCCATTTGCATTTTATATGAATCACTCTTATGATTCCTTGCCGGACGGAACTTATCTATTACTGAATAAAGAAAGGGAAAAAGCAAGTTCTATGAATATGATAGAATCCATAGGCTTCATGCGCGCCAGCAATAAGAAGCCTGACTTCATTGATAATCCTGGTAAATACAATTTTGGGTTGGTATCAGAGAATGAAACAAATCAATTGTTCCTTCTTAAACAAAGCAGGGAAAAGGATGTAAATTAATTACATGAGAAGTTTACGGTTTACTTGTTTACGGTTTACGGAAACAACAACCGTAAACGTGTAAACCGGAAACCGTAAACTCACGAGCCTTTCAGCATCGGCAACCCCGTTTTGGGGTTTTCAACCACCTGCTTTCCGGCCGGCAGAGAGTCCAGAGCGCCCGGTTGACAAATTTCATCTTTTTGCGGAAAATCAAAAGTTGAAGCGATATTGATCTGCTGGAGTGTTTCAGCAATGTTGATATACCAAGAGTAGTCGAATTTTCGAAGGAAAGAAACGTACTCTTGGTTAATACCGAACATTCTACATTTCAATTGTTCGAAAACCTGAGTTGTTTCGGTATATCTGCTCCTGTCTGGATAATTATCTCAACCGTTTCGGGATAAAATATGGACATTTCAGGTTAATAGAGCTAAATTCAGGAACATGATCAAGGACATACCTTTTAAAAAGGTGAAGGACATAGCGGTGGCCGTAGCTCCACGGGCTGACGAGGAGGGGGAAGTGTGGGTGGTTTACCTCGTGAACATGAAAGATAAAGCCATCAGCGGTGTGCTGGTGAATTCAAAAGGATATGGCACTGTTGACGGGAAACAGGTGAAGACTTCATCGCTGCGCCATTTCTTCGAAAAAATTGAGGGGCGCGATTTTGTAACGCTCGAAATCCTCCCGGAGAAATTAACCGGCATCGCCAACCAGTTTTGGGTGAGTTTCTGGCTCGATGGTTTTCTCTACGACAAGCAATTCGTTTTTGTCAGTGAGAGCATTGTCAGGGATAACCTGACCAATATTCCCGTGTTAAATAAAAAAGGAGTGATGATTAAATGATTCATCACTCCTTTTGTAAAAGTCGCTTAGGCTTATTGTATCGTAACCTTTGACGTAAACGAATCTTTCGTTTTCACATCGCGCACCTGCACAAGGTAGATGCCTTTGTCAAAGCGCTTCGCATTCATCTTCAGTTCATCAGTGAATTTTGTTTTATAAACTTCCTGCCCGATTTCGCTGAACATCACAAGCTCATAATTCTCGTTGGGCTTGCTGACATAAACATTGAATTCTTCGGTAGCCGGATTGGGATATACCAATGTTCTCAACTCGCTTCCTGACTGCGCCAGCACTTCCCGGATATTCGTAAACGTCTTATCATAAACGGGAAGGATGATGCTCGTGGGATATTCGGGTGAGTGCGCTATCCTCTGAACGGCCACTCTGGGTTCCATTTCAATGGGGCCTTTTTCCGGATCATTGAAGATGTAGGTCTGCCCGTCCAGCGGCTGCCTGCGGAAGAAGTCGCCCTCGTTGATCGGGATGTTGGGATTCACCTGGTAGCGGGTGTGATTGCTGCTGCTGATGAGTATCTTAACCTTGTGACCGGCTCCCCAGGTGTATGCTATAGGCATCAGGCGGAAGTAATATTCGTAAATCTGCCCGATCTCTATGTTTGTGAAAGGAATGTTGTTAATCTCTTTCGTTTCATGCCCTTTGGCTTCAACAAGCGCACGGGCATAATCCCTTGCCCTTGCATTCACGCATCCTTCCACCACGAAAAACTCCCTGCCGTAAGGGTATTGGGGACTTGGCGGATAAACGTCAAGAACGCGTACAAAGAAATCGGTGTCGGTGGGACCTTTGATTTCTCCTCCCGGGTTGGATTTTGCATAAAGCTTCACTTCGGGGAATCCGATGATGCAAAGCGAATCTTGCGCTACTGTATATTCAAAAGACACCACTCCGTTGCGGTCCATGGTTCTGTGCTTCCACCTCGGATCGGCAAGGTTGATCTGCCCCTGGCTGTTCGAACTGTTTTGCACGGTGCTGTGATACCCATCGGGAAGCTTCACGATCATGTTCGCTCCGCCAAGCGTGTAAACCTGGTCATCCGGGTCGTGGATATACATGGTGAACCCTTCATCCTCAGCGGGAGCGCTATAATTGAGCTGCCCGTTCTGATGCATATACATTGTTTTCCAATTAATGTTATTCACTATCGGGAAAGTGTCTGAATGGTACCAGTAATTGCCGAGCGTGTCATTATTGCGCAACACGCCAAGATTATCATAATAACTGTAACCATCCTCTATGGGGCCAATAACGTAGAATCTGAAATTCGCAACATTCGAGAAGTCAATTGAGTCAACCGCTGCGCTGATTTCCTTTCCATCCAGTTCCTTGATAACAGGTTCGTTCAATGGCGGTACGTCAATCGTTTGCGGCACGGGAACTCCGAGCACTTCAATTTCGTATGGCAACCCCGTCAAGTCGCCCGTGCCATTGATAAAGTTGATCAAGTCCATAAACAGAATCTCGTAATTTTCAGAAGGAACCCTTACTTTCAATCCTCCTGCCAGCTCCTGCCAGACATGACTTTCGGGCAGCCTCACTTTGGGCAGGCCTATGTTCTTATAATCATTATAATTGAGCGTATAGCGGAACCAGCTTACAATTTCAGAGCTGAGCACGTCTTCAATGGCGAGGTCTTCAATGTCCACGTCACCGATTGCAAATCCGAGGATTTCTGTAACATTATCCTTGTAGAGCATATCCCCGGTTTTGAGACCTCCGATAGTTTGGTGCACCCAAGGGCCAATCACCATTTTCTGAAGGTTGGCATTCGGGGAACCTGTTTGCTGTAAGGCCTCTTTCATGAGCCGCCATGTTTCGATTTGCCCGTCAGTGAAGATGTCCCACCAGCCGGTGAGGTGATAGCACGGCACATCCATGTTGCGGTATCGGCTGTAATTAAGATTCGGGCGGGGTGTATTGCCAAACCCGATAATTCCTTCCGGGTCGCTGTCAGGCACATCCTCCACCCTGCCGCCCACAACCTTTCCGCGCATAACAGACTCTCCGTTAATGTCAACAGGCGCATGGCTTCCGTCCATATCGCCCCGCCCTTCCGAGTTCGGATAATATCCCGGAAAACCCTTTACGCTATCGCTTCTTGTGTAACGCATCCTCACGAAGTGATCAATTGCCAGCGCTGACGCATCAAATTGATTTGGCTGATATGTTTTCGTTTTGTTGTTCACTTCAATGGGCTTGGGCAGATCATAGTCGGCCGAAGTGTGTATGTTATTTTGCCTGTCGTAATCAATGTCAATGAGATCATCTTCCACATCGAAGATCTGTCCTTTCAGCCATCCTGTTACAATCCTTTCACGGAACACACCGTTTTGATAACCGGTGTATCTGAAGTGCTCCAGCGTGGCGACAATCGGAAACATGCCCTTCATGCCTGTGCCCATCGGATCTATCTTATGAGCACCAGCTTCCTGGTATTGGGTGTTGCCCAATGCCGATGCTCCCAATGTGCCCAGGCTGCCGTTGCAAACATTGAAAGTGTCCAAATCACCGTCATTGTCAATATCATAAGCGCGCTGCACCGAATCAACAAGATTGCGGACAGTCCAATAACCGTCTTCATGCCTGTTGCCGTTCCTCGGATGGTCAAAGCTGGTATAGTCGAGAATATGCTTGAAATGATTATGATATGGATTTTTGTTCCAGCTATCGCTCATCATCGGGAAATAAACACCCTCGGAGCTATAGCGTCCGCGCATGTCCGACATTGCGTACGCATATCCGAAAATAGTGATGATGCGTCCCGTTAAATCACCCGTCTTGTCATAAGGCGTACGCGTGAGAATCATCGGCAGCGAGTATGGATCGGGATTGACAACCTTGCCGGTGGACGTAGTTATCGAATCATAATAGAATAACTGTGTTCCTCTCGGTATCAGTGTGATCTTTCCCAGTCCGGCCACGTCAACAGCCATGCTGTCCTGCGTTATAGGGATATAAATATCCGTCATCAGCTTGATGCCATCCGGCATCTCAATGGGAATGGTGTAGAGCGTTGAGAACTCGTCAAGCATGTCGAGGGTGCCGTTGATTTTTACGTCACCGGGAACAACGGTGGCATCATACGGAATAAACTGGCCGTAAACGTTTAAGCACAGGAATAGCACCGCTGAAAGCAGGACATTCAATTTTTTCATGACATTAAGGCTTTAGTTAAGTAAGATTGAAGCCAATATTAAGGAAAAACTATCACTCCGCAAAGCAAGCGCGCTTCGGGCAGAGGCATCAGGCGGGAATTTTGAAACAATCTTCCGATTTATGACACTTTTGTTACAATTGGTGATTGTTGAATCCCGAAACAAGTGCTGAAAAAAGAATCATGATCGGATGCCCGCCAGCCGGACGGGCATATGCCAATTGGCGCCATTCAGTACCAATTTGGAAACCTGCATGCCGATGGAATAAATAAAAATGTCCATCCGGAGATGGACATTTTTATGATTAGGAGTCATCCATGGAATGCCCCGAATCCGTTTCCTGCATGAGGATTGACCGTTTACGCTAACGGAAATAGGTAAGTTTCAATTTACGTTCTTTGCGTTCATAACAATCACATTTTTGAGATTACCCCGCTTCATTCTCACCTTCATCCTGCTGACCATCTTTTCTGCGGGATCCTTTTCACAGGTTGACAAAGCTCCTTTCAAGCGCCTCAAAACAAAGCACGGCTTCATTGTTCCCATTCCACTTATCGTTTACAGCCCTGAAACCCGCTTTGGATTCGGACTGTCCGCGCAATATCTGTTCCGGTTCAAAAACGACAGCCTCAGCAACCTGTCTTCCACCGGAGCTACCATATTATACACGCTCGAAAAGCAATTCATCGTAAACCCCAACTGGGACCTGTATATCAAATCCAACAAATGGAGAACCATGGGCGCTTTTGTCTATCAGAAATTTCCTGAAAAATTCTACGGCATCGGCAACAGCGCCAGCGAAGATGACGAAGAGAAATTCACCGCTGAATATATCCTTTTCCGCAACAGGGTGACGAGGCAAATCGCAAAAAACTTTCACCTTGGACTGCAATACCGCCTCGAATACGCCTTCGACTTTGACACCGACCCCGAAGGCGCCCTCCACCCCGACACTATCCCCGGCAGCAGCGGTTATCTTGCTTCCGGTGCGGGCATCGCTGCCATCTTTGACTCACGCGACAACAGCATGTTCCCCTTCAGGGGATGGTTTGTGGTGTTCTCCAACCATTTCTATCCGGGCTGGCTCGGCAGCGAATATGAGTTCGCCAACTTTAAGCTCGATGCCCGCGCTTACTGGAATCCTTTCACCAGCAACGTCATTGCAGCACAGGCGCTGTTCAGCTTCCACGCTGGCGACCCGCCCTTCAAGATGCTCTCCCTGCTGGGCGGCACCGAAACCCTGCGAGGCTACTACATGGGGCGCTACCGCGACAACCACCTCATGGCTGCCCAGGTCGAGTGGCGCTTCCCGATTTGGTGGCGTTTCATTGGCGTGGGATTTTATGGAGTGGGCGATGTCAGCCATGATTTTAACGACCTGCAATGGGGCAACCTCAAGCACTCCATCGGTGGCGGCATCCGCTTCACGCTCGATGCCGCTGAGCGCATTAACCTGCGCTTCGATGCGGCTTTCGGCACTGACGGCTCGCGAGGTTTTTATTTTCAGTTGGGAGAAGCGTTCTGAAATTCCATCCATCCTGAAATAAGTGCAAAAAACGAATTGTGATCGGTCCGAAGGACTCCGGACTCCTTTGAATCTGTCACCCTCCACCCTCCCGATAGAATCGGGATGATTCGCTATCAAGGGAGGCTGCTACCGCGCGAGGCATCCCCCTTTGAGGGGGAACGAAGGTGCAATTTGTCCTACACCCGTTTTATCAAATCTTATATCCAACCCCAAACAAAATCGCTTTATCCCGGTTGCGCAGCTTAAGGGCATCTTCTTTAATAATATTTATGGCTCCAAGTCCATATCTGAAGTCAATAGTTACAAACAGGTGCTTCACTTCTATATCCATTCCTGCACCTATCACACCGCCAAAATCCATCTCCTGCAAAGCAACAAAGTTATCTATCGGGCTTCCGTCCTGACGCTTTGCCGAATAGCTGCTTTTAAAAGCATAAGAAAACTGCGGACCTCCGTATATGTGGGGAAAGATGGTTCGGAAAATAGGTATGCGCATCTTAACCAATAGTGGGATGTTGAGATACCCGGTTTTTATGTCTATGGCATTTCCTGATGTTTCATTTTCGCTCAATGCGCCTTTTTGCTGAAGGAGGAATTCCGGCTGCAGGGTCAGGAATTGCAGCGGACTGATGCTCAGAAACAAACCGCCAGCGAATCCCCTGCGCATGGTGACATTTCCCGCATCCTGCCCCCTCAACTCGCTGAAACTTGGCCCTGCCTTGGGTCCTATGGATACCAATGTTTGCGCAACACTGCCTGATGTAGCAAGAAAAGTCAATGCAACTGCAATAACTCCAGGAAAAAAATATTTAGATGTTACCATTACTAATCCTCAGAATCCAATCGCAGCATCATTGCAAGTCGGCTATGAAATATCCCAAGGAAGATTGTTCGCTCGCAATGACGACAGGTTTCAAAGGCTTTTTTATACGAATTGAACGGAAATGCGTTTCATGGAAAGACAATCACTTTAAATGCCTTTCGGCATGGTAGGAGGAGCGCACCAGAGGTCCGCTTTCAACGTATTTGAAGCCTTTTGATAAGCCTTCTTCTTTATAAAGGTTGAATATATCGGGATGAACATACTCCAGCACTTCAAGGTGGTTTTTCGTGGGCTGAAGGTATTGGCCGACCGTAAGCACATCGCAGCCTGCCTCAACGAGGTCGTCCATGATTTCAAAAATTTCTTCTTTCGTTTCTCCCAGCCCCACCATCACTCCTGACTTTGTCCGCATGCCGCGCTCTTTGAGTCTGCTGATAACAGCGAGGCTCCTTTCATATTTCGCCTGGGGACGCACCATCGGATGCAGGCGCTTAATGGTTTCCATGTTGTGAGAAACCACTTCCGGGGCTTCATTGGCGATATCGTCAATGCTGGCGGTGTTACCTTTAAAATCGGGGATCAATGTTTCAAGCGTGGTTCCCGGACACAATTCGCGGATAGCGCGGATAGTTGCCGCCCACACTTTAGAGCCGCCATTTAAAAGTTCATCACGGTCAACTGATGTCAACACGCAATGCTTCACGCGCATAAGCCTGACTGCTTCAGCCACGCGCACCGGCTCTTCCCAGTCCACATTCTCCGGTCTTCCCGTTTGCACCGCGCAGAATCCGCACGAGCGGGTGCAAATATTTCCAAGTATCATGAACGTGGCGGTTCCTTCGCCCCAGCATTCACCCATGTTCGGGCAGTTGCCACTTTCGCAGATGGTGTGCAACTCATGCTGGTCAACGAGGCTGCGCACCATCCTGTAATTCTCTCCAATGGGAAGTTTCACTCTCAGCCATGGAGGCTTGCGGGCGCGCTCTTTCAACTCTATTACGGGTATGTTAATCACTTCGGGGGGGGTAAAGTTTAAAATTTAAAGTCTAAAGTTAGTTGAAAAGTCAGGCAACCTTAAACTTTAGACCTGTCTGCCGGAAGGCAGGCATTAAAGTTTAACCTAAATTCCGCAAACTCAAATTACATGAACAATCAATTTCCCGCAGATACCGCAGATTTCCGCAGAAAATATTCTTTTCTAACATTCATCTGCTTGAATCAGCGAAATCAGCGGGAGACCTGTCATTTCAAATAGTTTGCGGATTTAAGGTTTAAACTAAAGTTGTTTACCAGCGTTTCCCGAACTGGAAGCTGAGGTAGGCGCCAATGAAGTAAAACCTGTTGTCGTCAGAAACCATGATGGGCACTTTTTTGTAATAGATGTCAGCCTGAACGCCTCCTTCCAGCATCTTGACGAATTCTTCCTTCCCGGCCCAGTCGAAGTTGAAACCGAACTTGCCGTATATGCCGGGAATAACATTCATTTCAGTCAAACCATATTTGAAACCGGAAGCGCCAGCGATAAGATACCGGTCCATATAGGTGTCATGGTTTTCCTCGGAATATTTCTGACGGACAATGATGAAGGTCAGATAATTCGGATCGTTATCATCCACCTGGTAGGCAAGGTCGAGATAATAAGGCTTCAAAATTCCGAGCGTGAAGCCAGCGAGATAGGTTATTGAAAAGCGGATGCCGTTTTTCTCCGCTTTGTCTGCGATGTTTTTTCTGAAGCCATAGCCTGCGCGCAGCGTGAAAAACAGGTTCCGCTTGCCGTAATAAAAGTTTTTCGGAGAATCGAGTTGGGAAGCGAAGAGTGTGTTCTCTCCGGGCTGCTTTTTTTCTTTCCAGTGTTTTATTTCTGAAAATCCAAACTGGATGACGCGCGTCTTGTAAATGTTCTGAACCTTTGACCGCTCCCCGAAAATCTCCCAACCGTTGGTCAGTAACTTGCCGCCAATGCTCCACTCCTTGCGGTAAACCACTCCTTTCTGCTCAGGCTGAACATTCATCAGGCTTCTTTGCGCCTGGGAAGCGAAGGCAGCAAATAAGAAACAAAGGATGAATTTGATTCTCAATGTTGGGATTTTCGATCTTGCGGACTGTATTTGCTTATACAATTAAATTATGAAAATTGTTCTCGTTAGCCCCAATAAAATCCGATCAGATATAATCAGGTTAAATTTAGAAAAAAAACGCAAACGCCATGACATCTATTGTCACTTACCGGCAAGGCAAACGGACGACATGCCAACATGTCAAGTCAGGAAGCTCATTTGCAACTGATGCGCCTGTTGATAACAACGGAAGGGGCGAAGCATTTTCTCCCACCGACCTTGCAGCCACTTCACTCGGCACCTGCATGCTGACCGTAATGGGGATTTATGCGGAAAAAAATGATATCAGCCTCGAAGGAGCAAGGGCGGAAGTGACCAAGTTCATGGCAGCCGATCCAAGGCGGATATGCAAAGTGAAAGTTGACTTGTTCATGCCGGCCGGCATTCCTGAAAAGGAGCGGTCAAAATTGGAGGAGATAGGTATCAACTGTCCGGTTGCCAAGAGTCTGCATCCTGACATTGAGCAGGATGTTTCGTTTTTTTATAATTATACCGCTCAATTTTCAAAAACCTGACTTGTTTCGGTATAAAAACGGATCACTGAGCGCTTATTCTTTCAGTAGTCTGCTTTCCGAAACCTCTCAAAGAGAATTGCTTGAAAGGTTTCGGAAAAGCTTGCTTGGTTTGGCGCGGCACCGGGCGCGTGGTGCTGATTAAAACCTCTCCACACGCTTTGCGTAAAAAATATTTCCACGAATCATTTATTTGTCATAAATTTCGGAAATCAAACCGCGCTGAGGCGCTAAAAGGAAGCCTATTCAGAATATCTACTCAAGGATTTTATGAACCACCCCTGCTTGATTGCAGGCTTTTTTGAGTGAAAACTTTCTTATTTTAGTGCTGATGAAATTAGCCAGGCTCATCGTGTTGTTAGTTTGTTGCGTTTCGGCAGCGAACGCCCAGCATGTGTTCAGGGTAAAGGTTACCGACCAGTTGGAGGGCGCTCCGCTGGCAGGGGTGACGGCATCCATCAAAAACCAGGTGCGGGGAGTTTCCGATGAAAAGGGCTTGCTCACCATCACTTCCATTCCGGAAGGCGAGTTTGAAATCGAATTCAATTTCACGGGCTATGAAAAGAAAAAGGTAAAATTCACATTCCCCCTTCCCAATCCCGAATATGTATTTCCGATAATACTCACGCATTCCACCAAAAAATTGCGCGAAGTTGCCGTACAAACCACGCGCAGCAATAAGCCGTTTGCCGACATTCCCACTCGAATGGAACTGATTCAGAGTGAAGAGATTGAGGCTCGCTGGAGTTTGCATCCGGCCGATATCCGTTTGCTGCTGAATGGAAGCACGGGCATTTACGCCCAGCAGATTTCTGTTTCATCATTCAACACGGGTGTTCGCATTTACGGGCTTGACAGCCGCTACACCCAGATGCTGCGCGATGGCTTCCCTATTTATTCCGGCTTTGCAAACGGGCTGAGCGTGCAGCAAATTTCCCCGATCGAACTGCGGCAGGTGGAAATCATCAAAGGCAGTTCCTCCACCCTCTACGGAAGCGGAGCTATCTCAGGCATCGTCAATCTTATTTCTAAAACTCCGGAAGACAAGCAACTCACCGTGCTGATGAATGGCACCTCTGCATTGGGCCTTGATGTGGGCGCGTTTTATGCTCAGAAGTTTGAAAAGGTGGGCGCGACAATTTTTGCCGCGCGCAACAGCAACTGGGCTTATGATCCAGCGGGAATCAGCCTCTCCGCCATCCCTGAATTCGAGCGTTATACCTTCAATCCGGGGCTTTCTTTCTATTTCAATGATAAAACGCAGTTGAACGTTTCGCTCAACAGCAGCTTTGAAGATCGCACCGGGGGCGACACCAAATACATCAAGGGCGAAGGGGACAGCACCCACGCCTATTTTGAAAAGAATGCCACTGAAAGGATTTCATCGCAGATCGCTTTGCGCCACAAGCTGAATGATAAATCACATATTTCGGTGAAAAACAGCTTTGGTTTTTTTCAGAGAAGATTGGACATGCCGGACTACCGTTTTTCCGGAAAACAGTTCTCCTCGTTCAGCGAAGTGTCATGGAATCATAAAACGAAAAAACTGGAATGGATTCTCGGTGTGAATGAATATACGGATAAGTTCACGGAAGATAAAATAGAGAACGTTGTGCCGAGAGATTACAGCCAGTTCACGATTGGGGCGTTTGCGCAAAATACATGGAATGTTTCAAGGTGGTTCGCGCTTGAAACCGGTTTGCGCGGGGATTATCAGAACGATTACGGCTTTTTCGCGCTGCCAAGGTTCTCAACATTCTTTAAATTATCACCCAAAGTATCTGCAAGAATAGGCGGAGGGTTGGGCTACAGAACACCAACCATTTTCACCGATGCCGCTGAAATGAAATTTTACAAGGACGTGCTTCCGGTTGATGTCAGTACAGCAGATGCTGAGAAATCAATTGGAGGAAATTTTGACGTTACCTATAAAACTTCTGTGCTGGACAAGCAAGGCTCATTATGCATCAACCAACTGGTGTTTTATACACGCATCAACGAGCCTGTGGAATTGGATACAACCTCTGCTCCTTTTGAATATGTGAAGCGGGATGGATTTTACGATTCGAGGGGCACCGAAACAAACATTCAATTGAAATACCGCCACACCACCTGGGCGGTGGGCTATACCTTTGCCGACTCACGGAGGCATTTTAACGGCAATGTATCTGACCTGCCTCTTTCCGCAAAGCACAGGATAAAGGCGCTGTTCATCTATGAGGTGAAGAATAATTTCAGGGCAGGATTTGAAGCTTATTTCACCGGCAAGCAGCTTTTGTCAGATGGCTCGAAGAGCGACAGCTATTGGATTTGCGGCATTCTCTTTGAAAAATTGTGGAAGCATGTGTCCGTGTTTGCCAACATTGAAAATATCCTCAACGTAAGGCAGTCGAAATACGAGAAGATTTACACCGGCTCGCTTACAGAACCCACCTTTAAGGAAATCTACGCTCCGCTTGATGGCGTTGTGGCCAATGTAGGTTTAAAAGTTTCTCTGTGATTGCATGGCATTAGTGGCGTGAGTGGAAATTGACGCGGGCATGTGGAAGAAAAACTGAGAATATTTTTACGACCGTACATATTTGGCATTATTTTTAATCCGTTTATGATACCGGTTGACGGTAACAAAATAATCCCGCCTATTGGACACTTCTACTCTTAGAGCCGCGAAGCTGATGCTGTGTCTGATTGCGCATTTGTTCCACTTTGGAACCCTTTCAGCCCAGCTCCCCGGTTCATCTAAAATTGACCAGGTTTTATCCGCTTCCTCCAAGGTTACAGGTCCATCGGATTTATTGGTAATCAAAGATGGCGCGGTAGTTTATAACCGCAATTTCGGTGTTCAGCAAGGCGGTTTGAAAAAAGTGCCTGTCTCCACCTCATCCATGTGGCTCGCATCTGCGGCATTGCTGGCGCTGGTTGATGAAGGCGTGCTGCAATTGGACGAGCCGATTGGCAATTTTCTGCCGCAATTTAAAAGTGAAAAAGGCGCAATAACGCTGAGGCAATTGTTGTCCCACACCAGCGGGCTTCCGTTGAGCAGCGCCTTTCTCAAGGACAAAAACCTGAGCCTTGCCAAATTGGTTGACAGCATAGCAATCAGGACAACTCTTTCCGCTGATCCGGGAACGCAATTTCAGTACGGCAGCTTGTCCTATCAGGTGGCTGCGCGTTTAGCAGAAGAGGCAACGGGAAAGGACTGGGAAACGCTGTTCAAGGAGAAAATTGGGATTCCCTGCAAAATGCCTAATACGGATTTTGGAAATCAGCGCAGCAAAAACATTGCGGATGGCGCTTATTCCACGTCTGACGATTATTCCAATTTCCTCCAGATGATCTTAAACCGGGGAATATTTCAGGGAGTGAGAGTGTTGTCCGCGAATTCCATTCATGAGATGATCAGCGATCAGACCAAGGCTTTGAATTATGCTCCATATATGAATGAATCGGAAAAGAAGCCTTCCTTTTATGGTCTTGGTGTTTGGATTGACCGCGCGCTGCCCGTGGACGGAACAGCCACCGAAATCAGTTGTCAGGGAAACAACGGCTTCATGCCTTGGGTTAATTTTTGCAAGCGCCTTGTAGGGGTTTATTCCTTTAATGACAACCTGAATGATGTCGCTCCGGCAATTGAGGAAACAAAAAGAATAATTGACGAAGCTTTTAAGGACAACTGCAACGATACTCCCAGCGGACGGGGACGAAAGGATGACTCCTCAATGAGCGTTTCTTTTCGTTTGGAAACTGACGCAATGGTATCGTTAAAGCTATTTGATCCGCTCGGAAACGAAGTGCTCGTGATGATGAGCGGAAAGGCAAAAGCAGGCAGCTATTCCATCCCGATTGACGCATCCAAATTAAATGCTGGCGTTTACTTTTACCGCCTCGATGTGAACGGGCGGGTGGAAACGAAGAAGATTACGATTAAGAAGTAAGGCGGTTCCATTCTCGATTATTTTTCCATAGCGGATAATTAACAGATGAATCTGTCCTGTCCTTGTGAAACGTTACAGTTTACATGTTTACGGTTTACAGTTTGTAAAATGTAAAACCGTAATCTTGCAAACCGGTTGCCCGAATACGGTAATTTATCCCGTTTTTAGTATAGCAATTCCCCCGGATGACTAAAGGTTTTCGAAAGGAACTAAGTTTGAAGTTGCTGCGGGGGTAATTTTTTCAACATTAGCAATTAGCAATTGAAATCATTGCGGCTGTTCATCCTACTTCTGATCTCCCTTTTTGCACTCGCTTGCCATCAGAAACAAAACAATGCCGTTGCCGCTCCGACCACTGAAGAGGAAAAGTTCAATCAATTTCTCGATTCGCTCAGGCAGGCGGGCAGTTCTGAACTTAATACGGCAAACGAAATAAGGAATTACCTTGCAAAGCGCATTGATATGGGGGCATCAAGAGATTCGCTTGATTTCAATTATTATAAAATTCCATGGAGTGAACTTTCCGCTTTTCATTGCATTGAACTATTTGAAAGAGACGAACTGGCGGCAAGATGCGGACTGACGAGCTACATACTTGCCAAGCTTTACAACCATGCCGGCATTACGTCATACATCTATAACTGCGGATATAAGGATACCCGCCTCACCCATGAATTCAATTTAGTTGAACTGAACAGCCGGCTGATCGTTCAGGATGCGTTTTATGATATTACCATTACTGACCGCAAAGACAATCCCAAAGATTTTATTGAGCTGTTGACCGAGATTAAATCGGGAGATTTCAGTGATATTAAAATTGTTCAGGATACAGCATTAACCGAAACCTGGTTTAATTCAAGAACTGAATTGGACTCTCTCTTTGAAGCCTATGAGCAGTACCGCGGGCTGTATGAAGGCGTGGTGAAAGAAATAACAGATGAAGACAGCAGGGTGAAAATAATGATCAAGCGGAATTACAAGGTCTTTACAACCCTCCCATTGGAAAACATGATGCCGATGCTCAAAGAAGATAACTTACCGGATAATTATCTTTCCATCTATCTAAAGCCGCTGAATATCAATAAGTCGGATAAACGACAAGAGAACGATAGCCTGAGATCCCTGGTTCAATCCATCGTATTAAATTGACTTTACCGCTTTCCTAATATAATGTATTTATACCAAAACAACTCAGGTTTTCGGACAATTGAACTGTAGAAAGTTCGGTATTAACCAAAAGTACGCCTCTTTCCTTCGGAAATTCGACTACTCTTGGTATATCTTTGCAACCCCAAAAGGCGTGGTAGCTCAGTCGGTAAGAGCGCAGGATTCATAACCCTGAGGTCGAGAGTTCAACTCTCTCCCACGCTACCAAGTATCTCTGCAAATAGCATGAAAATGAAAGTTTACAGGCTTTTGCGTACTTTCAAGCTGAGAGGGGGCAACAAGTTCAACATCCGTCCATTTAACCCGTCATTAACGCCTCACGAAAGTCAGAAACGCGGCTGAACTCCTGAATTTATTTTGCCGCATCTTCTTTCTCCACCAATTCAAACTGAACATAATCAATTTTCTCCCCCCTGAACGCAATGCTGAAGTTGGTGATCCGCTCTCTGTAAGTAATGACATTGCCATCGTCTGACAGAGGGGTTCCCAGTTTTTTGACGATCGCTGATTTGGTATTTTCCATTCTCAGCCCGTAGGGAAGGTCCAACATATAGGATTGAAAGGTCATGTCCTTGTAATCGCAAGGCTGACCCCCAGAGTAGAGGGTTATCTTCTGAATGCCGCCATCCTTGAATATTACATCCACTCCACCGTCTGCATAGAGCCTTCGCGTTCTGTTCTCCAAAGTGGGCATGCCAAGCAGTTCGCAGAGGCGTGTGAATTCATAGTTATACCTATTCTTCTTCATCATGGTAAAAAAATCATTGCCGCGAAAACCGGTTTCCCCGGATGTGGCGCCAATTGAATCGCCATCCGCTGCACCGCCTTCAACGTATGCCAGCGACATCATGATCATCCTGCCCACGTTGAACTCAACCGTCATCCTGTAGTCGTCATTTTCATTCAGCCTGAAAACCTTAATCAACTGCACCGTTGACTCCATCTCGCCCACCTGTTCGAAACCCTCGCCTATGGTCTGCTTGGTCTTGAACACCGTGAAATCAAAATCTATATTCAGCGGCAGCTTGCCCGGAAATCTTTTGAATTCCGAACTGTAAGGATTGTTGCCGTTATACAGGTCAATGCTAGATAGCACCGATTCGCGGATATTCACCTGGATGCCTTTGCCGTAGTTGAGAAATGAAATCTCTTCTTTGGTGTCCTTGTTGCCGATGAAGTTGTTGAGGTTCATCACTATTTCGCTGCTTTTGGGCTGCCCGAGGCTTTTCAGAAGATCATCACCCTGCACAGGGCTTTCCTGCGCCCTGACGAGGAAGGATGCTATTGCCGCCACTAAAATCAAGCTAATGTTTTTAAGCATGTAAAATATTTTAATCCTGATCATGCAATTCACGCGCCAAAGTGCCGTTTCCGGCTTTGGAAAGATATGATATTTCACTTGTCATTTATTCCGTACAGTAACATCCGCATTGTTAATTTTTTCCGAATGTTTATTGGGAATTGGGCTTTGCCTTTTTAACTTCGTGACAAAAGCAATTATTGATGTACGAAGCGGGAGTCGCTATTGCGGATATTACGGCCTTCAGGAGAGGGGTAGGCATGCTCGGTTATGGAATGTGGTTCAACAAAGTGCTCGAGCGCGGCACAGGCCTGAATGCGCGCGCCTTCGTTTTCAGGAATCCGGAAACGGGAAAGAAGATCGCTTTTGTGAATGCAGAAATCGCGTTCATCACTATTTCCGTGAAGCGCGGTGTGATGAAAAAGTTGCACCGCCACCATCCCGAATTGGGGTTTGCTGACGAAAATGTGTTCCTCTCAGCCCAGCACACTCACAGCGGACCGGGCGGATATTCGCATTACGGCTTTTATAATTTCAGCATTCCCGGCTTCGTACCCGAGGTTTACCAGCAGATTGTGGATGGCATCACCCAGGCTATCGTTGATGCCGACCGGTCACTGAAGCCTGCGCGATTGTTTTTATCGAAAGCCGCTTTTGCACCCAATATTGACGTTGCTTTCAACCGCTCGGTAAAAGCCTATAACCGCAATCATGAAGCGAAAAAATATTCAGAAAAAGACCGGCATCTTGCCATTGACCGCAATGCCCTGCAACTGATGATTGAAGGCGTTGACGGCAATCCCATCGGACTGATAAACTGGTTTGGCGTGCACTGCACCAGCGTGCACAACGACAACAAGGCTATCTGCTTTGACAACAAGGGATATGCCGCCCAATACACCGAAGAGTCCGCAAGAGCATATACGAAGGATAATCAATTCATTGCGGCTTTCGCCCAAGGTGCTGCGGGCGATGTTTCGCCTAACTATGTTTATGACAAAAAGAAGAAATGGACGCGCGGAAAGTTTGAAGATGATTTTGAAAGCGCCAAATACAACGGCAGGCTTCAGTCTGACAAGTCTCTTGAGATGTTGGGTTCCGCGCAAAAGGGAGAGGAGATAATGGGAGATATTGATTTTTCGCTGATGCACGCCAACTTTTCATTCGTCACTGCCGACCCGGAGTTTGCAAACGGAAAAACAGATGCCCGCACGGGACCCGCTTGCCTCGGTGTCGGATTTTTAAAAGGAACTGTGGAAGGTCCCGGCATAGGGGCTGTGGGCGGACAGGTGGCAGTTGCCATTACGAAAGCGATAAAAGCTTATGAATTGAGCGCTTCCGCCTTGAAAAGCCGGCAGGAGCGCGAAAGGATTCTTGCCAAATACAAGGCACAGGGAAAAAAAAATATCCTCGTTGAAACCGGTGAGCGAAAAATACTCGGTACAAGCGATGCGAAAAATCTGCTCATTCCCTCATGGGCCGATCCTTCAATCAAAACCCTGAAGATGCACCACCGGAGCGGCAGCCTCGACAATAAGCCATGGACGCCACAAATCCTCCCGCTGCATATTGCGGTAATCGGAAACATCGCATTGGTAGGCATTCCCGGAGAGATAACCACCGTGGCGGGATGGCGGCTGAAGGACACCCTCTACGGCATCCTTAAGAAAAAAGGAATTAATAACATTATTCTTACATCTTATTCCAACGCCTACTGCGGCTACATCACAACCTGCGAAGAATACCAGGAGCAATGCTATGAAGGAGGTCACACCGTTTTTGGCGAATGGACGCTTGCCGCATTTCAAACAAAATTCAAGCACCTCGCCACTGAAATGCTCAAGCATCCCGCAAGCCGGGCCATACCGCAGGATGAGTTGCCTGTGCTTTTCACCGAAGAAGAACTGATGAAACGGAGCTATGAAGGCATTGAATTAAGCGCATGACCACTCCGTATTCTTAATTCGTCATTAGTAATTAGTAATTCGTAATTCTTTCCTCTCTCGCCCATTTCTTTATATCTTTGTTTGAGCGATGATACAAAGCATTCCTTCCCGCAAAGAGCATTTCAACATTGCATAAAAATTGCGAAGAGATTAACGATTGATGGCGAATGACGAACTAAATGACTAATGACCTTAAATCCGCAAACTATTTGAAATGACAGGTCTCCCGCTGATTTCGCTGATTCAAGCAGATGAATGTTAGAAAAGAATATTTTCTGCGGAAATCTGCGGTATCTGCAGGAAATTGATTGTTCATGGAATTTGAGTTTGCGGAATTTAGGAATGACTAATATCATAACTAATATCATAACTAATAACAAACCACTTACAGCTACCTCCCAATTTAACCAATTAACGGATTAATAAATAACAATGAAAGAAGACGAGCTCGATTTTGAAATCAACCACCGCCAGGAAAACCTTTACAACGCGGAGAAAACAAAGCGGCTCAGCAAGAATTACAAGCAGATAATTGAAACGCTTGGCGATGACACCAACCGCAATGGTCTGCTGAAAACACCTGAACGCGTGGCAAGAGCCATGCAATACCTCACGCAAGGATATGAATCGGACCCTTATGAAATACTGCGCTCGGCACTGTTCGATGAAGGGCACAGCCAGATGGTGATCGTAAAAGATATTGAGTTATATTCCATGTGCGAGCATCACATGCTGCCGTTCTATGGACGCGCTCATGTTGCCTATATCCCCAATGGGAAAATCGTAGGGCTGAGCAAAATACCGAGGGTGGTTGACATTTATGCGAGGAGATTGCAAGTGCAGGAACGGCTAACTACGCAAATCCGTGACTGCATCAATGAAACCTTGATACCTCTTGGAGTTGCTGTGGTGATTGAAGCCAACCACCTTTGCATGATGATGCGCGGGGTGCAAAAACAAAACTCCGTAACAACCACATCAGCGTTCGTTGGTGAGTTTGAAAAACAGCCTACCCGTGACGAATTTATCAATCTGATCTCTGCGAAGTTGAGTTAACGTTGGAATTATCCTCTTAAATTTAAGTTTACCATGGTAGTCATTACCGGTGCTGCAGGATTTATCGGAAGTTGTCTCATCGGCTTTCTCAATGAACAGGGCATCACCGACATTGTTGCCGTTGACCGCTTCCGTAATCCTGAGAAGAAGCCCAATCTCGAAGGAAAAGATGTTGCCGAGCAGGTGGAGCGCGAAGCTTTTCACGACTGGTTGAGCAAACATCACAGCAGGGTGAATTTTGTCTTTCACCTGGGCGCCCGCACCGACACCGGTGAAACCAATCCGGAGATATTTGAACGCCTCAACACCGGCTATTCCCAAAAACTGTGGACATTGTGCGCCCTTTGTGCCATACCATTGCTCTATGCATCGTCAGCAGCCACCTACGGCATGGGTGACCAGGGCTTTGATGACAGCCATGCGCTGATCCCCAGCCTTAAGCCCCTCAATCTTTACGGCAAATCAAAAAACGATTTCGACAAGTGGGCGCTCGTTCAGCAACAGCAGCCTCCGTTTTGGGCAGGAATTAAATTCTTTAATGTATATGGACCCAACGAATATCATAAAGGCAGGATGGCTTCGGTGATATTTCATGCCTATCACCAGGCGAAGAAAACCGGCATGATAAAACTGTTCCGTTCCCACCGCGCGGATTACAAAGACGGGGAGCAGGTGCGCGATTTTGTTTATGTAAAGGATGTGATGGAAATCTTATATCACTTTTTCACCCAAAAACCGGCTTCCGGCATTTATAATGCCGGCACGGGCCAAGCGCGAACGTTCAATGACCTTGCAAAAGCCGTCTTTAACGCGCTCGGCAAGAAAGCAAATATTGAATATGTTGATACGCCAGCAGACATCCGTGAAAGCTATCAATACTTCACCGAAGCAAAAATCTCCAGGCTCAGAAACACCGGCTACATCGAGCCGTTCACATCTCTCGAAAAGGGCGTGGAAGATTATGTCAGGAACTATCTGATAGAAGAAAAATATTTATGATTATCCACCCCTGAACTGCCAAAACCCTGCGCGGCAGAGGATGCAATAATCTCTAATTTTAAACTTTAAGCACTTATTTCAAATAAGCTATCCCGTGCCACGCCCGCGTTTAGTCGGAATGCTGATCCTGCTTGCATGCTCATTCTGCCTTGCACAGGCTCAGGACCTTTCCCGGATGCGCTTCAAAACGTTTCCCGTCAGCAGCGACACCCTTCAACTCGACTCGCTCAGCATTGTCGCAGGCTCATTAATTATCCGCGACAAGCAAAACAATTTAATTGACACTTCTGCTTATCATCCCGACCCGGTAAAAGGTTATATTGTCTGGAAGCAGAAGCCGCTGGTTGACAGTATCACGGCAATTTACCGCTCATTTCCCTTCAGCTTTTCAAGAAGCGTCTTCAACAAAGATGCAGCAAGACTGAATCAGACTGAAGATTTCATCGCTAACCCGTTCGAATATATTCCATCGCGCGAGTCATCAGGCTTCGTTGACTTCGGAACACTCGACTACAACGGCAGCTTTGCGCGCGGCATCTCTTTCGGCAACAACCAGGATGTTGTGCTCAACTCCAGTTTCAACCTGCAGCTCACCGGCAACATCACCAAAGACATTGAAGTTGTTGCTGCGCTCACCGACAACAACATCCCCATTCAGCCTGACGGCACCACACAGCAACTGCAGGAGTTCGACAAAGTGTTCATCAAGGTAACCAAGCAGCCGCATTCATTCATTGTCGGTGATTACGAAATCGGCAATCCCAAAGGCTATTTCATGAAATACTTCAAGAAGCTTCAGGGCGGCAGCTACTCCGGAAATTTCAAATTATCGGAAAAGGAAAAGGTGACGGCCCAGGCGAGCATTGCCGTGACAAAGGGAAAATACAACCGGCAAAGGCTGCCCGTTTCCGAGGGCGACCAGGGACCTTACAAACTGACGGGAGCCAATGGCGAAAGCTTCATCATCGTGCTTGCCGGTACAGAGCGCGTTTACATCAACGGAAAGCTGCTATTACGGGGTTCGGAGAATGACTATATTATTGACTACAACATCGGTGAAATCACCTTCACTCCCAATGTGCTCATCACCAGCGATCTAAGGGCGGAAGTTGAGTTTGAATATTCGGAGAAAAGCTATTTCCGCTCAACATTTGCCGTTAATGGCGCTTACGAAAGAGAGAAAGTGAAGATCCGCGCTGCCTTCTATACCGAGCAGGACAGCAAGAATCAACCCGTTGACGAAGATTTGACCGATCAGCAAAAAGGCGCGCTGCGCCTCGCTGGCGACCATTCGACCGGAATTTTATTCCCCGGATACAGCGTAGAAGAATTTGATTCAACTAAAATATTATACAAACTCATAGATGGAGACAGCGCAACTGCTGAAATTGACACCGTGTTCGTCTATTCAACCAATCCCGACAGCGCCATTTATCAGGTTACTTTCACACATGCGGGGAAAGGGCTTGGAGATTATGAACGCGCCCCCCTATCCGCCAATGGAGTTGTTTATGAGTGGCTGGCTCCCGTTAGCGGTGCCAGGCAAGGTTCTTACATCCCGTTCCGGGTTCTTATCGCCCCCAATCGCCAGCAAATGGTTACCCTGGGAATGGATTTAAGTCCTACAAAAAATGATTTCATCACCGTGGAGGGTGCTATGAGCAACAACGATTTAAACACATTTTCCTCCGTTGATGATGACGATGATATAGGGTTTGCGGCAAAAGCAGGCTATCAGAGGAAATTTGCCATTGGTGCCGAAAGCAAAAAACAAAACATATCGGCTGACGCCAATTACGAATTTGTCAATCATGACTTCAATCCGCTGGAACGCTTCAGAAGTGTCGAATTCAACCGCGACTGGAATTATGCAAATCCCGATACTGCCGATGAGCATCTGTTAAACGTGGGAGCTAAATATCTGAGAGAAGAATTTGGAAGTATCGGCTACCGGCTCTCAACCTTTTTGTCGGGCGACAACTACACAGGTGTGGAGCATCATGCCTTCACGACCTTCGACCGCAATGGTTATTTCCTGAACGCTGACCTGCGCTTTCTGAACACGGATGCAACAAATTCAAAATCAAAGTTCATTCGCCCGGTGGTTGAAGCGTCAAAATCTTTCGCTGCGCTGAGAAACTGGAAATTCGGGGGAAGATACGAGCAGGAAATTAACAAGCTGAGGAACGCAGCAACTGATACGCTTTTGTCAACGGGTTTTGTTTACAACGACTGGCGTGTTTATATCAGCAATGCAGATACAGCCCGGGATAAAGTGAGGATGGAATATATCCGCAGGTTTGAATTCAAACCGATGAACAATGACATGAAACTGAACAATAACAGCAACACCGTCTCCTTCAAGGGTAATTGGATTACGAACCCTGTGCATAAGATAGGATGGCAACTGACCTACCGCAATTTTGAAACGAACGACAGCGCAGCATCCGCAACCGCAACCGAACTGGAGCATTACTATCTCGGAAGAATCGAATACGGGTTGATGGTTCTCAAAGGCGCCATCACCACTAACGTGCTTTATGAACTTGGAGCAGGCAAGGAGCCGAAGATTCAATATACATATCTTCCGGTTGACACCGGTCTGGGAAATTTTATATGGAATGATTATAATGGAAACAGCAAGCAGGAAACTTTTGAGTTCGAACCTGCTCCGTTCAGCGATGCCGGAGACTTCATCAGGGTTTTAAATCCCACCACCGAGTTTGAGGCGGTGGACAAAACTCAATACAACCAATCGCTCAATCTCAATCCCCGCGCAGTATGGCACGGCAAAACCGGCATCCAGGGTTTTATTGCAAGGTTTTCAACAGCCACATCTTTACAGATTGAAAGGAGGGTTTTCAGGGGTTCAGGAAAGTCGCCTTTCAATCCGTTCGTGCTGAACGAAAATGACGGATCGCTCGTTTCGCTCAGCAGCCTTGCAAGAAACTCCGTATTCTTCAACCGGCAAAGCGCTAAATACAGCCTCGAATATACCTTCCAGGACAACCGCAGGAAAATCAACCAGGTGAATGGCATCGAAACGGCAACCATTCAGAATCATATCGGAAGGATTAGGTGGAACGTGGCTCAACCCGTCAGCCTGTTGCTTACATATACATGGGGGCAGAAAACCAGCAACTCCGAGTTTTACAATGATAAGAACTACCATATCAAATCGAATGAAACTGAGCCGGAGGTTTCATACCTGCTCGGAACAAAATTCAGGCTGAAGGTTCTTTATAATTTCACTTACCGCGAAAACACGCTGAACGAAACCGGTGAAACAGCCCTCAGTCATGAAACATCGGTTGAAGCGCGTTATAACATCGTTTCAAAAAGCACACTGAACGCGGGTGTATCATTTGTCAAAATTGATTACACGGGCAGCAAAAATTCCGCAATTGAATTCGCGATGCTGCAAGGATTCCAGGATGGCAACAACTACACTTGGACCATCGCTTACGAACGCACCCTCGCCAGGGCGATTCAGTTAAGCCTGGGCTATGACGGGCGAAAGACCGGAGAATTAAAGTCCGTGCATGTGGGGAAAGTGCAGGTCAGGGCAATATTTTAAGGGCAGTTCTAAAAATTCTACCACTTATAATATCTTCTCCTTCTGGAGAGGGAAGGGGAGGGAAGGGGTAAGGCGAACTTAGAACTATATTGGTTAGCAATGTTTTGCTATGGTTAATATATAATATTATATATTCGTTCGTCATTTATCCTGTTTAATTGATCTCATTCCATTTTTCTTGGCGCAAATTTGCCCCGTAATGTTAAAAGCCCCCCAACCATCATCAAGCGACTTCGCGCAACGAACAATCAACATCGTTTCGCAAATGACTCTGAGAGAAAAGGTCAACGAGCTTTCCGGTGAAGGCATGATGCCTTTGATTAAGGGTGTTCTTGCCAAGGGTCACCTGCTGCCTGTTCATGCCGGAGGATGCGAGCGCTTAGGGATTCCTGCCATGTCATTCACCGATGGGACAAGGGGAGTATCAACTGCTATTGCAACCAACTTTCCCTGCACTATTGCGCGTGGCGCAAGCTGGGATGTTGATCTTGAAAGAAGAATCGGGGAAGTGATGGGAATTGAATCTCGCTGCGCAGGAGCGAATTATTCCGGAGCGGTTTGCATCAATTTGCTGCGCCATCCTTCATGGGGACGCGCGCAGGAAACCTATGGAGAAGACTCCTGGCTGCTTGGTGAAATGGGCAGCGCGCTGGTGCGGGGAATCCAGGAGCATAATGTAATGGCTTGCCTGAAACACTTCGCGCTGAACAGCATTGAAAACAGCCGGTTTCTGATTGATGTACATATTGAAGAACGCACACTGAGGGAAGTTTATCTCCCTCATTTCAAAAAGTGCATTGACGCGGGCGCTGCCAGCGTGATGAGCGCATACAATAAAGTGAGAGGCGCATACTGCGGAGAAAACAAATACATTTTAACAGATATTCTTCGTAACGAATGGGGATTCAAAGGATTCATCACTTCTGATTGGTTTTGGGGATTAAGAAATGCCTTTAATGGAATAAAGGCGGGCATGAATATCGAAATGCCTTCTGCAAAATATTACAAATTAAAGAATATCCAAAAACTGCTTGATGATGGGAAAATAACAACCGGTGATATTGACAGCCTCGTTCTGCCCATCGTCAGGACCAAACTTGAATGGGCCTCCAGAAAAGATGAGATAACTTATCAGGAAAACCTGCTGGGCTGCGATAAACACATCAGCCTTGCAAGAGAAGCTGCTGAAAAAAGCGCTGTTCTCTTGAAAAATGAAAACGGAATTCTGCCTCTTGATAAATCATCCATCAAAAAAATCGCTATTGTCGGCTCGGTGGCAAAAACGCAGAATGATGGCGACCACGGCAGCAGCAAAGTGAAATCAAAATATGCAGTGACCCCTTTCGATGGCATCAAAAATTATTTGGGAGAAAAGGTCGAAATGCTTTATGCGAAAGAAACGGAGTTTGAAAAAATCAAGCGCATTTCAAAAGAAGCGGATGCGGTAATAGTTGTTGCCGGATTCAAACATCATGAAGAGGGAGAATATATTCACCTGCTCGGAAAAAGAGCCAGGCGCGGCAAGCTTCCGTTGCTTGCAATGCTTGGCATATCGGCCAAAGGCGACAGGGTGCCGCTTTCGCTGCATAAGCGCGACCTGAAGGTAATTGATGCCGTCACTTCGGTTACCGACAATGCGATTGTTTGCCTTGTAAGCGGAGGCGCCATCGCGATGGAAAGCTGGAAAGGCAGGGTTGCGGCTATCCTCATGACATTTTACAGCGGCATGGAAGGCGGCAACGCGCTTGCACGGATATTATTTGGCGATGCGAATCCGGGAGGCAAGCTGCCATTTACAATCCCGGAAGATGAGTCAGATCTGCCTTTCTTTGATCCCTATGCCGACAGCATCGCCTATGATTATTACCACGGATATGCTTTATTCGACAAATTCAACAAAACACCCTCCTACCCTTTCGGCTTCGGGTTGAGTTATACCCATTTTTCTTTCAGCAATTTGAAAGTGCTTACTCCTGTCGCTCCATCACAACATGGAGTTGTACGAGTTTCTGTTGACGTATCGAACTCCGGAACTGCTGCCGGAGAAGAAGTAGCCCAGGTTTATGCAGGATTCAGCCGGTCTGAAGTTGATCGTCCGCTAAAATTGCTGAGAGGATTTAAAAAATTAGCACTTCAACCCGGTGAAACAAGAACGGTCTATTTTGAAATCAAAACCGAAGATCTTGCCTACTATCATGCTGAAGCTAAAACCTGGAAAGTGGAAACGATGGAATATGAAATATACGCAGGCAACTCTTCAAGAAACCAAGACCTGCTCAAAGAAAAATTTGCGGTTCAATAGCGCTTCTTGAAATAATCCGTGCAAATAGTCTCATCACATTCTGTATTTTGCGTTATGCGAAGAATATCGCGCTATCTGATAGCAGTATTGGGCGCTGTCCTGCCTTTTTTGAATTTGCAGGCCCAGGAAAGTGTGATTTTAAGCGGAAAGGTGATTGCGGAGGATGGCAAGCCATTGAGCAACATTGCCGTTCAGATAGCCCGGCTTTCAGTTGGTTCTTATGCGGATTCAACTGGCAAGTTTGCAATCATAATCCCAAAAGGCGAGCATGAAGTTTCCTTTTCCTATCTCGGTTATGAAACGCAAACGCTCCATTTGCCCATCAGCCGCGACACGTTCATTGAGGTGATGATGAAAACAAGCGTGATGCCCGAAGTTGCAATCAGCGACACAAGAAAGGCAAGGACGGCAGAGCATGATGAAAGCGGAGTGATCATGATGAATAAGGAAAGTTTCTCTCTGCTTCCTGCTTTTCTCGGAGAAAGTGATCCGATCCGCGCAGCGCAGATGCAGCCTGGCATTCAATCAGGCAATGAAGGCTCTCGCGGAATTTTTGTTCGCGGAGGAAGCCCCGACCAAAACCTGATGCTGCTGGATGGCATTCCCGTTTACAATCCCTCTCACATATACGGTTTTATCTCAGTGTTCAATGGCGATGCAATAGAATGTATTGACATATTCAAAGACAAATATCCCGCCCGCTTCGGAGGAAGGCTTTGCTCGGTGATGGATATCAAAGCGGATGATGGTAATGGCGAAAAATTGCAAGGCATCGTCTCTCTGGGCTTGATAACCTCGCGGCTCCATCTCAATGGACCGCTGACTAAGAAGAAACAAACAACCTTTTCATTTTCCGCTCGGGCATGCTATGTCGGTTTATATACTTCGCCAATATCAAAGCTGCAACTCGAATCGTCCGGATACAAGGGCGACATCAGCTATTATTTCGGTGATTTAAACATTAAGGTGAGTCATCGCTTCAACGGCAAAAGCAAATTGGAATTGAATTTTTTCACCAACCGCGATTATTATTCATTTGAAAAGATTTCCGAGTCAACAAGTGATTGGTACGAGATTCATGGCACATATATTAATGATGTGGACTGGTCAAATGAAGTGGCCTCCATCACCTGGCTGAATGACATAAATGAAAAATGGGAGTTCACCACGGAAATTGGTTTCAGCCGGTATAATCTCAATGGCGCATACACAGACAAATATGGCAGTTTTCAAACCATGAGCGGTGACACCAATTATTATAAAAGCATTTTTACCGAAACGCAATCATTCATTTATAATACAGGCTGGAGCGGTGAGGCTGCCTGCATGTACGCAAAGCATAAGGTTCGCATCGGAGCTGGGGCGAATCTGCTTGTTTATGAGATGGGGCGAGGCATGAGTTCGGTTAGAAGTTATGATTATAGCCATAGTTATAGTCATGAAGCTCCCGACAGCAACGATTTGGTGAAACCGGGAGAAGCTTTCATTTATACCGAAGATGAATTTAAAGCGCACGAAAAATTAACCATCGGTTACGGGCTGCATGGCAGGGCTTACTTTCCCAAAGGGAAAACATTCTTCTCAATTCTTCCCCGGGTGAATGCCGCCTTTAATCCTATTGCTAAATTTTATATTCGTTTTTCGGCATCGGGGCTGTCGCAAAATCTGCATTTGCTAACCTCCGTCAACGAAGACATTCTCAGCGACTACTGGGTTCCGGCAACCGCTAAAGCAAAACCCGAAAAAGGCTGGAATTTCTCTGCAGGCGTAATTCAGAAACTGCCGCGTCACTTTGAATGGAGCGTTGACGGGTTCTACCGGATCATGAATAACCTTATAGAGTTTAAACTTGATGACGAATTTTCGAATGATGAATCATCTTCGCTTATTGACATTCCCTGGGAGGAGCGGGTTGTCACAGGAGGCGAAGGAAAAGCCTATGGCGCTGAATTCTATTTTTCGCGAACCTCCGGAAAAATTACCGGCTCGGCAGCTTATACGCTGGCATGGAGCAACAGGCAATTCGATGAACTGAATCGCGGAGAATATTTTCCATATAAATATGACAGGCGCCATAACATAGCCATGCAGGTTAACTGGCTTGCGGAAAAACATTTTGAGATTGGAGTAGCCTGGGTTTATGGGAGCGGCAGCGCATACACCCTGGCCACGCAATCCTATCATTCCTGGAATGCAGTTGCCTGGTACAACGAACTTGTCCGCAACGGCATTTACAATTCCGGTTACAATGAAGCAGTTAATGTTTACAGCGGAAGGAACAACGCGCGGCTTCCGCCTTTTCATCATCTTGATCTGTCATTCACTTACAGGAAGCAGACAAAAAACATTGAACACGCTTTCAACTTGAGCGTCTATAATATTTATAACAGATTTAATGTTTTTTCGATTTATAAAGAATGGCAAACTGAACCTGATGGTTCCGTAACGGCCACATATCGCCAGCTAAGCCTTTTTCCTATTTTGCCTTCATTGACTTACTCATTGAAATTTTCATCGCATGAGAAGAATTAAGATTTTCTTGCTTGTTGGTGTGATAACGTTCACGGCATGCGAAAAGGACTTCATTCCTCCCGAGCAGCAATCCGCTAAGATGATGACGGTGAACTGCCTGTTTGACAACTATGGCGTTTTCCGGGTTTACCTTACTGAAAGCTCCGCACCCGGAAACAATAATGTCATTTCGCTTTCCGATGCTGTAGTTGGGGTATATGAGAACGGAGCATTCAAGGAAACTATGTCTTATATTCCGTCCGATTCCCTCAATACATTCGGGTCTTTTCAATCGTCATTCATTCCGGCATTCGAAAAAAAATATTTGGTAAAAATCAATCATCCCGTTTTCGGAGAAACAACCGCAGAAGATGTGATGCCTGCACTGGCGCCAATTGTTTCGTCAAAGCTGATTGCCAAAGGCAGTTACGCGCCATACCAGGATGCTATTGCGGAGATAAGCTTTGACGATGACGCAAACACTGAAAATTTTTACCGTCTCAACCCATGGCTCTGGGTGTCGTGGGCGATTTATGACCCGGCAACTGGCGATTCCAGCCATGCTGAATTTTTTGGATTACGTGTCAGGGTGGAAGAATCTTTGGCAGATACTGTTAGGGATAACAACTGGGCTTTATTATTTTCCGATAAAAATTTCAACGGGCAGCATAAAACATTGAGGCTTCATTTCAAACCATTCACAAACTTCTATTTCGTTGCCAACGTCCATGACAGCATGAATCTGCACATTGATCTGAATAATGTTTCCAAAACTCACTATGAATACTTCCGCACACTTGAAATATATCGCCAAAGTGACGATGACCAGGAGCAGCCTGACGTATCAGGCAATATTCAAAACGGGTATGGCATTTTCGCAGGCAGCGCAGTGAGCACAGGGGTTATCGGGATAAAATAGAACGCTTTTAGCAGGCAACATCCATGAAGCAGAGAGAGAGGTGTGAAAATGCACACCATGGGACGTACACGATACCCTCTCCATACAGGCGAAAAGCGATACCGAAGAAAGAGCATCAAGATTAGTGGAGCTGGCGGGATTTGAACCCGCGTCCAGTCAAGATGCCAACATAACGACTACATGCTTAGTTGCCTGTTAATTTAAGGAAGCGGAAGCTGAGGCAACTCACCTCACCGCAACCCGGTCTCCTGATACGGCTGATGCACCGGAGCCTTTGCATCAAACGACCCGATAAGGATGGTGCTCACTTCACAAGCCTGTCGGATGAAACCCGTGAGGAGCAGGCACTCAATCCGCTTGGCGGATTAAGCAGCCATGGCGTAGTTTACTTCGCCATTTAAAAACAAGTGTGTGCCTTGAGATTAACGAGCCAAATTGCACAATGCTCGGCATGCCGGTATATCGTCAAACCTGCTGTCAATTCCGGT
>CAZCXH010000017.1:263-46896 GCA_964502525.1 uncultured Chitinophagaceae bacterium | reverse complement strand
TCCGTGACAAAGCGGATTTACGCTCGTAAGGTTTAGCGACAATAATTCAGGTTCAGTTATTTCCGCAGTTCTCACAACGGTGCATCCGCTTTCATCCACAACCGTTATTTCATGCGTACCGGCAGGCAATGAAATGAAACCGAAAAATGGGTCACTCCCCGGTCCAAAAAATTCATAAGGCTCATCGCCTCCTGTTGCGTTGGGGGTAATTGTGCCGTTTCCTCCATGACAAAGAGGATCTTCAACATTAAGAGTAAGGTTCAGATCAGAATGGGTTGTTCTGCATTGACCATCCGCAGGGTCGCAAAACTCAATAGTGCAGGCATTTCCATCATCCGGACACACGATTTGGACTCCCGAAATACAATTGCCAGATTGTGGATCGCAGGTTTCCAATCCATTGCAAGGATTCAAATCCTCGCAGGGTGCAGGTGGTGTTCCCGACAAACAGTTTCCAGTTGCTGGATCACAAGTCTCCAATCCGTTGCAGGCATTCAAATCATCACATACTATCGGAGTTCCGGATAAACAATTTCCGGTTATCTGATCACAAGTCTCTATTCCGTTGCAGGCATTCAAATCATCGCATACTATCGGAGTTCCGGATAAACAATTTCCGGTTGATTGCTCACAGGTCTCCAATCCGTTGCAGGCATTCAAATCATCACAAGACGGGGGTGGCGTTCCAGCCAAACAATTTCCCGTTGACTGTTCGCAGGTCTCCAATCCATTGCAGGCATTCAAATCATCGCATACTATCGGAGTTCCGGATAAACAATTTCCGGTTGATTGCTCACAGGTCTCCAATCCGTTGCAGGCATTCAAATCATCACAAGACGGGGGTGGCGTTCCAGCCAAACAATTTCCTGTTGACTGTTCGCAGGTTTCCACTCCGTTGCAAGCATTCAAATCATCGCAGGGTGGTAGAGGAGTTCCCAATACGCAACCCGAAGCCGGATTGCAGGTTTCCAAGCCATTGCAAGCGTTCCCATCATTACAAACGGGCGGTGTTCCAGGCAAACAATTTCCTGTTGATTGTTCGCAGGTTTCTGTTCCGTTGCAAGCATCCAGGTCAGCGCATGCTATCGGAGTTCCAGGGAAACAGTTTCCTGTTGCCGGATCGCAGGTCTCCAATCCATTGCACACGTTGAAATCGCTACAAACGATTGATATCCCGGGAGTGCATACACCACCGTTGCAAGTTTCATCACCGTTACAAACATTTCCATCACCACAGGAAATGCCGTCAGGGTTATTATTGTAGATGCAGCCGGGAACAGGCGCATTGGGATCACAAATATCTTCTGTGCAAACGCTTCCATCATCGCACACCGCATGGTTCGGGCTATTACACCCAAGAAATGGGATGCAGCCATCATCGGTGCATTGTATGCCATCATCGGAACACTGAGAGTTATCTGAAAAATAAACGCACCCTGTGAACGGATCGGAACCCGGATCAAAAAGGTCGCAGATTTCTCCGGTACATGCGGTCTGGTCGTCACAATTATTATCATCAGGCGATGACACGCAGCCGTCACCTTCGGCATCGGGATGATTGGGGTTGCAGATATCATTGGTGCATGAAATGCCATCATCACAACTATAACCGGGATCGGGATCGTTCACGCATCCCTCAAAATCAGAGTTGAGCGCGAAGGGATCGCAGATGTCTTCGGTGCAAACGGCATCATCATCGCAATTGGCATGAACCGGATTCGCCACGCACCCTTCACCGTCAGCATCAACATTTCCCGGATCGCAAACATCTGTAGTACAGTCAAATCCATCACCTGTGCAGTTTGCATCATTGGGTACATGAATGCAACCGAAGGAATTTGCATCCGGGTGGGTGGTATCGCAGACGGGGTCGGTACAGACAAAACCGTCATCATCACACAATTCATTAACAAACTGAGTAAAGCACCCGATATCGGGAATGCAGCCTTCCACGGTGCAGTCAAAGTCATCAGCGCATACCGCGTCATCCGGGATAAAAACACAGCCGTTCGCATCCGCATCTTCATGTGACGGGTCGCATATATCAATGGTGCAGTCAAACCCATCAGCGCATGTGGACGTGTTGATGCACCCTGCGGTGCCATCACAGACGTCATCAGTGCATGGAAGATTGTCATCACAGTTCGGATATATGACCATTGTTCCAGCTACAAAATATGTATCAATGGGTATTGAAACAATTCCAATATGAATCCATATTTTGGCAAAAACGGTATCCGGATAACTGCCGGCAGCGGTTGGAGTTCCGTCAATTAACATGCATCCTCTGCCTCCTCCACTAATGGTGCAGGATGAGGGGTTGCAGGAGAAACCCAATCCGGGCGGTATTACCGAGATGCCGGTCAATTTCGCGCTGTCAATCGCGAAACCAGACACGCTGGTTGGAACCGCCATGGTGATGACCTGCGAGTAGGGTGTTCCTTCGCATCCACCGGGGAGGGAGGACGGACAAATAATCTGCGCGGCAGTGCACCCGGGATCAGGCGTGCATGCCTGTGAATACGCATTATAATTGAAAGCTATGCCTGCAAGCAGCAGGAAAACTGACAAATAAAATTTAATAATCTGCAGACAGGAAATTGTGGTTGCTTGTTCCCGGCAGGAACAACAACCCTCATGGGTAGAGGTGCTTTTCATGACACGTTGGTTTAGGAACCCGAACTTAAGTGTTTTCACCGAGAAAATGAAGCAGTTGACGGTGAAAATCATGCAAATAAAAAAGGTGCGGTATTTAAGTTGAAGACAATTAGAGATTTAGTTGTTTGGACAAGAACATTTTTAATTGCATTTTAACCCGCGTCAATTTGCTCCAGCTTAGATTTTATTATCCGAAACATATGTGAAAAACAAACCATGAGCAGGATAATCTGTTTGCCGATGGCAAACGTTTCTCGTTGCCGCAAAGCATTATTTTTGCCAACTAACAAATTCCGGCTTTACGTTGATGCGTCCTTTTGCTGCTGGCATCTTATGCTTTTTCGCATTGCTTTCTTTTTCTTTCAGCCTGCCCGCCCAGGACAAATTCACCATCAGCGGCTACGTTAAGGATAAGGCGAATGGCGAAACCCTTTTTGGCGCCAATATATATGAAGAAGCATCTTTCAGGGGCGCCACCAGCAATGAATACGGCTTCTATTCGCTCACGCTTCCTGCCGGACAATACAAACTCGTTGCCTCCTACATTGGTTACACTTCATTCGACACAACCATAACGCTTTCCGGTGACGTCCGCATCAGCATAGACCTCAGGGAGGAAGCGACTGTTACCAAAGAAGTAGTGGTGGAGGCTGAAAGAAAAGACCAAAATGTGTATGACACGCGGATGAGCACGGTAGAGTTGCAGTTGG
This sequence comes from uncultured Chitinophagaceae bacterium, assembly GCA_964502525.1. Classification (GTDB taxonomy): domain Bacteria; phylum Bacteroidota; class Bacteroidia; order Chitinophagales; family CAIOSU01; genus DATLYB01. Next base: position 43,528 of record CAZCXH010000017.1, on the reverse strand, counting down.
AACAGGTAAAATCATTGCCGGTGCTGCTCGGTGAGGTGGATATTTTGAAAACCATCCAGCTTTTGCCGGGGGTGCAAGCATCAGGAGAAGGGAATTCGAGCTTCTATGTGCGCGGTGGCGGTCCTGACCAAAACCTCATCTTGCTTGATGAGGCGGTGGTGTATAATCCGGGACACCTGTTTGGATTTTTCTCCGTGTTCAACTCCGATGCGCTGAAGAGCACCACGCTCATCAAAGGAGGCATTCCCGCTGAATACGGTGGAAGGCTGTCATCGGTGCTTGATATTACGATGAAGGAAGGCAACAACCAACGCTGGCAATTGGACGGTGGCATCGGAATCATCTCATCGCGGTTCACCGTGCAGGGACCCATCAAAAAGAACGCAAGCTCGTTCATGGTTTCCGGCAGGCGCACCTATTTCGACATCCTGTTTGGCCCGATCATCAACAAGGTGAATGAAGATGCCAAGGGCAACTCTTATCATTTTTACGACCTGAACACGAAGATCAATTACAAATTCAACGACAAGAACCGGCTTTACCTGAGCGGCTATTTCGGCAGGGATGTTTTCAATTTCAGATCGCCTACCGATGACTTTGAGGTGAAGATTCCCTGGGGCAATGCCACCGCCACGATGCGATGGAACCATCTGTTCAATGACAAGCTGTTCATGAACACGAGCTTCATCTTCAATGACTTCAAGTTCAAATTCGAGTCGGCATTTTCCGATTTTTCGTTCGACCTGTTTTCCGGCATACGCGATTTCAACGTCAAATCCGACATTGACTATTTCACCAGCCTCAAGCACAAGATGAAGTTCGGTGTCAACTACACGTATCACATCTTTACTCCATATACCGCCAATGCGCGCACCGGTGACGCTACCTTCAGCAACGATACGCTCAACAAAAAATACGCGCATGAACTGGCGGTTTATGCGCAGGATGAATTCGACATCTCGAAAAAATTCAGGGTGAATATTGGCGTTCGCGGAAGCGCGTTCATCCAGGTAGGACCTTATGTTCAATATACTTTTGACGAGTTCAGCCGCCCCGCTGACACCATCAACTATGCGAGGAATGAGGCAATCAAAACTTACTGGGCTATCGAACCGCGCGCAAGCCTGCGTTATGCCATCAACGGCAATGTGTCGCTGAAGGCGAGCGTCACAATGGGCGAGCAATATATTCACCTTGTGTCCAATGCCACCACCACCCTGCCCACCGACCTCTGGGTGCCCAGCTCGCTGAAAGTGAAACCGCAAAGGGGAATTCTCTATGCCCTCGGCTACTTCCACAACTTTAAGCAGAATGAGTATGAAGCCTCCGTGGAGGTGTATTATAAAAGCCTGAAGAACCAGATTGAATTCGGCCAGAGCTACGTGCCCGAACTGGATGTTGATGTTGAAAACAGTTTTGTTTTCGGAAAGGGATGGTCCTACGGGGCGGAATTTTTTATCAACAAGCGGGAGGGAAGATTCACCGGATGGCTCGGATACACGCTTTCTTTCACCGACAGGAAATTCCCGGAGCTGAACAGCGGCAACACATTTCCCGCCCGCTACGACAGGCGCCACGATTTTGTGCTGGTGGCGTCATATGAGATCAACAAAAAATGGAAAGTGTCAACCACCTATGTGTATGGCACCGGGCAGGCGCTCACGCTGCCGAACGGAAGATATTTCATCGAAGGCCGCGTAGTGAATCAATATACCGAGCGGAACGGATACAGGATGGCGGCTTTCCACAGGTGGGATATTGCCGGAATCTATACCATCAGGAAGAAGGAACGATTCGAGCACGAGTTGGTGATGTCGGTTTACAATGTTTACAACCGCAAGAACCCGTTTTTCATCTATTTCGATGCGGAAGGAAGCATTGACGAGGGTGATGTTGAAATCCAGGCGAAGCAGGTGTCGCTGTTTCCCATCTTGCCCTCCATCACATGGAATTTCAAATGGGTAGGCAAGCGATAATAGTTGATATGAACGGAATGTTAAAGACGGTTTACGGCTTTATTGCCACCGGAAATGCTGCCTGCCGCGAACTGATCTTTCCATCCAGCCTTCTGCTGCTTATTTCTTCATTTTCTTCCTGCACCAAAGACATTACCGTTGAGCTTCCGCCACCGGAGGAAAAGATCGTGGTGGAGGGATACATCGAGCAGGGGCAGGCGCCTTACGTGCTGCTCTCAAGGAACTCCGCTTTTTTCGGAGGAATTGACGTGAACGACCTGGAGCAATATATTGTGAGAGGGGCGGTGGTTACCGTCAGCGATATCACTGACGTCAATAAAATTGCCACGGACACGCTCGATGAAATCTGCATTGATACCACGATTGGCGACCAAACGGTCACCGTCTGCGCTTACCGATCTTTCAATCCCACCATCTTTGGCGAATTGCGGAAGACCTATTCCCTGCGCGTGGCGGTTGACAGCATCGTCCTCACCGCCAAAACTGTAATCCCCGATTTGCTCAAGCTCGATTCGCTTTGGTATGAACCGCATGAAGATCCTGAGAATGACACGCTGGTGAACGTGTTTACAAAATTCAAAGACCCCGATACGCTGGGCAACTACATCCGTTATTTTTCAAAGCGCAACAGCGAGGAATTTTATTATGTATTTGTCACTGACGATCGTTTCTTCAACGGGCAGGATTTTGAGCTTCCGCTTCAGCGCGGGCAAGACCCTGATGAAGGTTTCGACCAGGATACTTACGGATATTTCTGGAGAGGCGACACGGTGGTCATCAAATGGGTTTCCATTAGCAAAGCCACCTATGACTTCTGGAACACGCTTGATTATGAAACCAACAGCGGGGGACCGTTCGGTTCCGCCACGGTCATCAAAACCAATATCGAAGGCGGGCTTGGAATATGGGGAGGCTATGCCGCTTATTATGATACTTTATATATTCCCGAATGAATGTTGAAGTTTCAGATTTCAAAATTTAAAACGGGTTACTGTGAACTTTCAACCAAACTTTAAACTTTAACATTAAACTTGAAACTTTAAACATTAAACTTATTATGTCCGAAAACACTATCGAAAAAATTCACGTGCTGATTATCGGGTCAGGACCTGCCGGATACACGGCTGCCATCTATGCGGCAAGAGCCAATTTAAAACCCGTGCTCTATCAGGGTTTGGAGCCTGGCGGACAGTTGATGATCACCACTGACGTGGAGAATTATCCCGGCTATCCTGAAGGCATCCTCGGTCCGCAGATGATGGATGATTTCAAAAAGCAGGCTGAGCGCATGGGCGCTGACATCCGCTTCGGGCTGGCAACGAAGGTTGATTTCTCAGGCGCTGTTCACAAAGTAATCATAGATGAGAAAAAAGAAATTCATGCCGATGCGGTGATTATCGCTACCGGTGCCGCTGCAAAATGGCTCGGTCTGGAATCGGAGAAAAGACTAAACGGCTTTGGCGTTTCGGCATGCGCGGTGTGCGATGGGTTTTTCTTCAAAGGTCAGGAAGTGGCGATTGTTGGCGGTGGGGATACTGCCGCGGAAGAATCGCTCTATCTGTCGAAATTATGCAAGACGGTTCACCATTTCATTCGCAGCGACAAGATGCGCGCCTCGAAAGTGATGCAGGACAGGGTGATGAAAACACCCAACATCAAACTCTACTGGAACACCGAAACGGAAGAAATTCTCGGTGACAAGACGGTGGAGTCCGTTCGTATTTTCAACAAGCAATCAGGGGAGAAATCTGTTATCCCTATTAAAGGTTTTTTTGTTGCCATCGGGCATACGCCCAATTCAGCCATTTTCAAAGATTATCTCGACATGGACGACAAGGGTTATATTTTAGTGCAGCCCGGCAGCAGCAAAACAAAAATTCCCGGTGTGTTTGCGGCTGGTGATGTTCAGGATAAAACTTACCGTCAGGCGGTCACCGCAGCAGGCTCCGGCTGCATGGCAGCGCTTGATGCGGAGAGATACCTCGCAGCTAAGGAGCATTCTTGAAATAGTTTAAAGGCTAATGTTTAAGGTTTAAAGTTGTTGCAGCCTTGAACCCTGACTTTAGCCTGTGAACGTTAAACTCTTCTCAGAAGCTGTTTAAATTTACAAAACATCATAATCCGAATAAGAAATGGAATGCTGATAATGCAGGTTGGCTGATAACGTGAGTTCAGGATAAGGATTTACTTTCTTCTTAAAAGATCGCCCCGCTGGGGCTTTGCACAATGTCCGAAGTTAATTTTCTACCAAAAGATCGTTCCTGACGGAACTCTGAAAGCCCTGCAAGGGCGACCTTTTGGTAGAAAATATGTTCGTCAAAATATTCAAGCCCCAGCGGGGCGACCTTTTTGTCAATTTGCTTATCCCGAACTCAGTTGATAATCACAGATTTTCGTTCGGGTAAATCATATTTATAATATCAGTGTCATCTGCGTTCTATTCCTAATTTTAAACAGTCTTTCAGACATGAGCATCCATCAGTTTACTGTTAAAGACCTGCAGGGCAAAGAGATCAGCCTGAAAAAATACAAAGGGAAGGTTCTGTTGATTGTCAACACCGCGTCACAATGCGGATTCACTCCGCAGTTGAAGGGGCTTGAGGAACTTTACAGGAAGTATAAAGACAAAGGGTTCACTGTGCTTGGCTTTCCGTCAAACGATTTCGGAAGGCAGGAACCGCTGGAAGGTGAAAAAATTATGGAGTTTTGCGAAGCAAATTTCGGAGTTAGCTTTCCGGTTTTTGAAAAAATTCATGTGAAAGGATCGGCTGCTCATCCCCTTTATAAATTTTTATCAAGCACAAAACAGTTCGGGCTGCTTCCATCCGAACCGAAATGGAATTTCCATAAATTCCTGGTTGACAAAGAAGGCCAGGTTGCGGACTTCTTCTACACTATCACCAAACCGGATTCACCGAAGATTACAGGGAAAATCGAGAAGCTGCTGAAGTAGAAGGGTATTTGTTGCAATTCATCATTCGCAATTTTTCTATCAACCACTGCAGGAATCTCTTTCCACTCTGCGCCATGTTGCCCCAAAAAAGGGTTGTGCCATTAATCAATTATGGGCAGTTCTAAAAATTGCTCTTTTACGCCTCACGCCAATCCGGTTAGCAGACCAGTTCTTCTTCAATCAGGTTCTGCTCTTAAACGTGTGCGTAATCTTGAAGAACGCAAACGTTCCCATTTTTGGCGCGCCCGGGAAGGGGCGGTGCTTGTTGTTCGTCACGTTGGAAATATCCAATGAGATTTTTGTGTCTTTAGAGAATGGCAGCGCGTATGACAATCCGATGTCCAAGTAATGAGCCGCTTCAACATCTCCGGCGTAAATTGCTGAATTGCCGGGGAAAGCCGCTTGCCACCTGTAAGCCATTCTTCCGGACAAACCTGATTTCTCATTGGAATATTCAAACGTGGAAGCCGTCTTATGCTTGGGCGCATTCAACGCGACAAAGCCGCCCTGCGCGCCTTCTAACGGAATCCTGTCGTCCGTCACGTAAGAGTAGGCTAATCCAACCGTAATATTTTTTGTGATCGCCAGCTTTGCTCCCAGATCCATTCCGCCAATATCAACGGTTCCAAGATTCACATAGGTCATCATAATATCCGAATCAACCTTGTCGTCATTAGGCGATACGGTTCCAACCGGTATCTGGGCGGCAGCGCTGGAGAGCATCACGGCAAACTCATCCCAGGTAGTTCCCGGAACTGAGGGGATGATTCCCGTAGGGTCCTGGAACATGGGATTTCCATCCAATCCGGCAGCATAAGTAAAAAATTGGTCATACGTCATGCCCGGAGCAAATGAAGGTTTTTGCAAATTCTCATACAGTATTCCATTTCCGGGACCCTGGTTGTTCCCGCCAATCGCTGCAAGGAACTCCTGCGGATTGAACATCACGCTGGGCGTGGCAAGCGTCAGCGGGCTGATGTAATCGCTGATACGCGAGAAATAAAAGTCAGCCGTCAGGGACAGCTTATCAAATAAGATTCCTTTGTAACCTATTTCCCAGGTTTGATTCACCTGGTTGTCAATGGGCTTGATGTCATGGACACCATCCAACGTAGTGACGCTTGACGCGAAATCACGCGTGCTGTAAAGTTTCAAAAAGTCAATCGGCAGATGGCTTACATCCTGGATGGAACCGGAAGAAGTGGTAATACCGTCCATCAAATCCTGAAAGACGCCAGCGATAACCGCAGGCGGAACGCCTGAGGCAGCCGCCATTTGAGAGCCAAGGAAGGCAGTGAGGTTATCGAAAAACTTATAGTTATCACTCATGTCGCCAACAGAATAGCGGCTCTGCGTAACAGGACTCATGAACATGGGATTGCCGGAATCGTCATAGATGTAATGATAGCCATCGCGGTTGCCGATTCCGCGGATGTTGATGCCGTTGGGAAGCAAACCGTTCGACAAATCCATTGAAAGATTCAAAGTGGAGGGCGAAGTGAACGCCCTGTTGTAAGTAGCCCTCACAGAATGACGTGATGTTGGTTTATAAACCAGTGCAGCTCTTGGAGAGACAAAAGCTCCTTCCACTTCATTGTGCCAGTCAACCCTCATCGCGCCAACAAGAGTCAGCTTGGTGATAATATCCCATTCAGCCTGGGTATAACCTCCCACCTGCATGACGTTATCATCATCTTCAAACCTGCCGTTGATCGTGCCTTCAGATTCAGGGAGCGTGAACAATCCATCCACGCCATATATCAGATTCAACTTATCCTGGAACAGCTTAGAACTATGCTGGACTTGCCCGACATGCAATTTTGATTTCTCTATTAATATCTGAGCATTGTGCGGAGGAGGAGCACCATTCGCCTGCGGGTTGAGATAAGTTCCGCCTGCGTTGTTTGCATTTACATAATAGTTAAAATATAATCGTTTCCATCTTAACCTTGCCTGACCATTGTAGTACATCCAGTTCTCCGCCTGGCCTGAACCTAAAACGGTCAACTCTATTCCTGCCGCGCTGGCAATCCCACCGCTCAGTATGAGGTCAACATCCTTGCTGATGCGAAAGTCCAAACGTATGTCAGTATTCACCTTTCTGAATTTAAAATCACGGTCAAACGGTTCGCGCGGAATAGTGGTATCTTCTTCAAAAACACTACCGTTACGCACCGTGCCAAAAATCAAAGTGTCGCCAACCACCGGCTCGCGCATATCATAGTTGCGCCAATCATATCCGCCCTGGTAGCCGCCTGATATTTTGTAGCCTATTTTGTCGGTCAACTTGCCGCTATGTCTTATTTCATTAGAGAACATGCCTCTTTCTGCAACGGATTTTCCCGGCACATTCACTGTATCGCCATAGGAATTAACGAATGAATATTCATCATCCCATGAAACGCCATCAGTCGGACCATCTCCGCTTTTAGCTCTGAGTCCGCCACACCAGCCAATCGTAGTTTCAAATTTCTTTTCCTGGTCAAGCGGTGATTTCGTATAGATTGCCATCACTCCATCGGCAGCATTGGGTCCATACAATGCCGAACCGGGTCCGCGAACAATCTCCATTCTTTGAATGTCATAGTCGCTGGTGGGGATGAGCCTGTATGCGTTCAGCCTCGTTGAAGGGATGCTCGCAATCCTGTCATCCACAATCACGAGGGTGCTTGTTGAAAAAACATTATTAAAACCTCTTAACACCACATTCGAAGACACCAGCCCCGTCTTCATCACATCCACTCCGGGGTTATTCTGTATGTGGTCAACCACCGTGACTGCACCGCGATTCTCAATATCTTCAGCATTGATAACGGTAACTGAAGCAGGGGCATCAAGCATTCTCTCCTGTTTACGTGAGGCGCTCACAACGACCGTGTTCAAATCCACCTGTTGAGGTTCGAGCGTTACATCAATGGTGAGGGTGCCTCCATCACCCAACTCCACTTCCTTTTCGGTATATCCCAAATATGAAAAGACAATGACCTTTGTGCCTTCGGGAACTTCGAGCGCGTACCTTCCATACACATCGGTCACCGTTCCAATGGAGGTGCCTTTGGCAACAACATTCAATCCAATCAAAGGCTCGCTGACATCAGAACCGGTAACCGTTCCTGAAATCGTTTTACCTTGACCAATTGCAATAAAATTAATAGTAATGAAAAGCAGGCAGGAGAGGATTAGCTTTTTCATGAGATTAGGGTTTTGGTTGTTATGACTACGTTAAAGCCGGATGTTTTGTTACATCGGCAGGTTTGCTGCTGAAAGAAATCCCGTTTAATTATTGCGGTTCCACAGGATTAAGGAAGAAGAAACAGAAGTGCAAACTGTTTTTGTAAGATGATTGGGAATTGGAGTTAGTTCCCTAATGTTAAAGCCTGTTTCAAAACAGCCGGATCCAGCGGCTTTTTCAGAATATCAAGCACGTGCATGTTACTGCGTGCCTTTTCCAAATCTTTCGGGTCAATGGTAGATGACAGCATGACTATTTTTGACGCGCTCTTTGCGGTCTCGGGAAGATTTTCATACAGTTCTAAAAATTGAAAGCCATTAACCTCCGGCATCAATACGTCAAGCAAAATAACCGAAGGGAGTTTTTCGGGAACGCTGATATTTTCTTCGAGGTAGTTGAACGCTTCTCTGGCGGAATGAAATGCTACGGTGTTTTCCGTAATCCCTGCCGTTCGCAGTAATTTCTTGTTCAGGAATATGTCAATGTCGTTGTCATCTACCAGCATGAAGAGCTTAGTTGCGCTCATGATGGTTGGGGATTTTGATGACAAACTTAGAACCTTTTCCCGGCAAACTGTCAACATCAATGGTGCCCGAGAGTTTATTCAGCGTTTCCTTCACAATGTAAAGCCCGATGCCGGAGCCGGCATTTTTACTTGCAGAGCGATTGAACATTGTAAATATCTTGTCTTTGTTGTCCGACTCTATGCCGATGCCATTGTCAGCTACCTCGATGGATGCCCAGCCGTTTTCGTGATTCGCCTGCAAAACCACCTCTTTGTTGCTTTCTTCCGGTCGCTGATATTTGATGGCGTTTGAAATCAAATTGTTCAGCACGATTTTCAACCGCGATTCATCGCCTTTGAAAACAGCAGATTGATTCACTTTGACCGAAAATTTTATTTGTCTGGCATTTTCGTAATGCTCGAAACTCTCAAGCGCTTCTTTGAACAATTTTTCAAAACTGATTTCGACATGCTGCTCTTCAAGTTTCATTCCGCGATAATAGTTGATGATATGATGCAGCAGCAGATCGAGCTTGTCAACGCTCGTTTCAATTTTATTGAGATAATCGTCCAAATCGGGATTGTGGTTTTCGGCCTTTGCCAGCCTCGCTAACCCAAGCACGGAAGCAAGGGGCGCGCGCAGGTCGTGCGAAGCGCTGTAAACAAACTTCTCCAGTTCGGCATTTGCCTTTTCCAATTCTGCATTGCGCTTGCGCAGCTCATTTTGCGTGTGATAAAATTTCAATGCGTTATCAATGGTCAGCCTCAGCTCCCGCTCATCCCACGGCTTGGAGATGTAGCGGTAAACCTGTCCTTCGTTGATCGCCCGAACCACCGCTTCGATGTCCGCAAAGCCGGTGAGCAGCATCCTCACCGGATTAGGATATTTTTCATTAACGGCTTTAAAGAACTGAGCGCCCGTCATGTCAGGCATGCGCTGGTCGCTGATGATGATTTCAAATTCGCGTTCTCCCAGCATTTTGAACGCTTCGTCTGCCGACTGCGCGATAAACACATTATAGTCGCGCCTGAACGTAGCCTTGAAACCGGTGAGGTTGTTCAACTCATCGTCAACGTAAAGAATGGATGGTTTCTGCGAACTCATGCCTTTCAGTTATTAGAGAGCTTAAAATTCTTAACCAGCCTGCTTCTCCTATCGGCTTTCATTGATTTCTGCTTGTCCTTCTGCACGGCATCGGTTTTAGCCTGATGCTTTGGTATGGCAATCGTGAACTCAGTGCCGGTGCCGGGTTCCGAGTCCACGTCAATTGTTCCGTCATGTTTTTCAATGATGCTATAGACGATGGAAAGTCCTAATCCGGTTCCTTCGCCAACATCCTTCGTGGTAAAGAAAGGCTCGAAAATCCGGCTCATGGTGGCTTCATCCATTCCGGTGCCGTTGTCTTTGATCCTTATCACAATCTCATTAGGCGCGCTTTCGGTCGCCAGCGTGAGTGTAGGCTTCTCCGGAGCATTATATTTTTTGGCGCTGACGGCATGGATGGCGTTTTTAAGCAGGTTCATGAAAACCTGATTGAGTTTGCCGGCATAGCACTCAACAGGCTCAAGGTTGCCGTATTTTTTAACCACCGAAATTTTTTCACTCAGCGAACTGTTGAGCAGAAGCAAAGTAGAGTCAAGACCATCGTTGATGTCCGCTTTTTTCAGATCAGATTCATCGAGGCGGGAGAAGGTTCTCAGACTCTTCACAATTTCAGCGGTGCGGTTCGCGCCATCATTAATTCCTTTCAGCAGAAGATTAATTTCCTCCGTCACATAATTCAAATCCAACTGCTCCTTGAAATCATTTATCTCCTTCAACTTTTGGTTGAATTCTTTTTCATCCTTGATCCCGTCATATTTCTCAAGCACATCCAGCAAATCCTGAATGTCCCTCTTCAGAGGATTGATATTGGAAACAACGAAGTTGATGGGATTATTAATCTCATGCGCGATGCCGGCAGTCAACTGCCCGAGTGAAGCCATTTTTTCAGCATCTACCAACTGTGCCTGGGCTTCTTTCAAATCGGTGAGGGCAGCGCTCAGGTCGCTGTTGGATTTTTGCAATTCCTGTGTGCGCTCCGTCACCTTCGCTTCGAGGATGACGTTTTGCTCGCGCACAATGCGCTCGTTTTCGCGCAAGGCTTCCATTGTTTTCGCCTGCGAATCTTCTTTTTCTTTTTTGAGGATGTTAATCCTGTCCGCTAGCGCGAATGACAGCAATATCAATTCAACTGCCGAACCAAAATGGAGAACATGCTTTGTAATGTAGTTGTAAGGAAGAACTCCCATATCTTTCATCACAAACAAGCAGACGCTGACAAGAAACACCGACCACGCGGCAAGGAAAAATTTCGCGGGACGGTAGCCTTTTCTCACTATCCGGTACGCCATGACAAGCATGTAAACCGCAACCGTAAGCGCATTGATTTGCGTTAGCTGATAACCTAACTGATGAAACCCGGCAGCAAACAAACCAACGCACAGTCCATATAGTCCAGTAAGAACGAAGAAACCTTTGTCAGCTTTAGGGATGTACTTGCTCGTATGCAAAAAGTAACGCATGAAAAAAATTGCGGCAGTTCCCACCAGCGAAGGGAAAAGCGTAACCATGAAATTTGCCAGAGTTGGAGAACCGGGCCACAATATTTTGTAAGTGTAGCCGCCATCGCTTGCCTGCGTAAGTCCGACAAACAAAATATAAAGCACATAGAACATGTAGCTCTTGTCCCTCACAGAGAAATAAACAAAAAGATTATACAACAGCATCACCATCACCATGCCGAAGTATATGCCATTGCAGAGGTCAAGCGACATATTCGTCTGGAAAACATGCTTAGGCGTCCCGACTGTGAGCGGCAGCATGATTTGCTCACCGCTCTTGACTTTCATGTAATAAGTCTGAGTTTCTCCTTGCGGAATCTGCAAATCGAAAATGAAATTCTGCTGCTGATACCTGCGCTCCGTTATCGGAACATTTTCACCTGAATTTTCCACTCGGAACTCATTGTTTCCAACAGGAGTATAAAATTTCACTTCGTCAATAATCGGATATGCCAGCTTGAGAAGGTAATGTTCGCTGGGAGATTCGTTCGTTAAGGTGAACCTTACCCAGAACGTTGAATGTGAAATCTGAAGATTCGGAACTTCCTGCGTAGCTGGAACAAAGTCTGGTTTGCTTGCTGCATCCTCAATTGAAAGAGAACCGTCAGCATCCGTCAAAATTTCAACATGACTTCCGATGAAATAATTTTCATACTCGGGAAGAAGTACGACAGGAGTTGCAGCGGGCGCCACTGAGCACAGGCCCAACAAAACTGCTGATACTAAAACATTTAAGTAAAACTTCATGGTCGTTCAGGTTTGCAGAATGAAACGACCAAACCGTTCAGCGATGATTCAACCTACCGGAACCGGCTTGTTTACGGGCAAGTGTAGTCGGAATGTAATTTCCATCTCTCCCTTCTTGCTTTTCACAATCCTGGTTTGATTAGGTTGTTCCCTAAGAGCGAAAACGGTTTCCTTATTATACGGCAAAGCGCCCGTCATTGTTATAGGGTTCATTTTAATCACCCGCGCCAGATAATCAGGGGTAGGATAAACGAAATCGCCCTTGTTGCCAAGAGTTTTGATGATGCGGTATCCGAGTGACTCAAACAAGGCGAGGGTATGGTCGGATGAAAGTCCAAACAATGTGCTCACGTTAACCTGATTGCAGATTGAAACGATGGACTGCATCAAAATCAGACTAAGCCCAAAACCGGAAACATCCCTTGAGTTCCACAATCCGCAGGCTTCTCCGGCACCTTTTTGAGCATATTTTTTTACTACATCGAATAATCTTTCATCAAGATAGCCAACGCCTTCTTCAACGGGCAGCCATTGCGTGCCGCCCACTTTGTGAATTTTCACACCGCCCAGAATCCTGTCGCCCTGCTCGGCAATGACTCCGTAAACCGCAGGGTTGATGAACCATTCCCTTTTCGCGGAGCTGATCGGGTTGACGCCATAGCTGCGCAGAACTTCCACATGACCATCGTAAAATTGTTCACATGTCTCCGGTTCTTCAACCGCGCGGAACGAACGTATGATTATCGGGGCATCCATTGGAATCTATCGCCTGTAAACAAGCACCTCCTCTACTGCTCTTCGCAATGACTTAACTTTTGGTTCTCCTGCTATCAAGAGCCTGAATAAAAATGCGGGATGTACCATTTCCTTTAAATTAAATATCCTGTAAAAATCATCCTTGATGGCTGTAAGTTCCCTGACATTGGATGTCGAGAGTCCTTCTCCTTTTCCATGAATCAGCCGGTGCAGCATAAAAGTGAGCGCTGTCATGGGCTGCAAACTGACGCCTTCTTTATTGGCAAGCAGCCACATCCTTTCCAATGATTGACCGGCATCGTAATAAAATTTCGATTCAGGTCCCGGCATGGTGATAAGCCCGATAGCCGAGGCGCCTGCAACACATTTTCTTGAAAGTTTCTCAAATACGCTTCCTCCTCCCCAGTTGTTGAGCAGGCTCACGACCGACCAGTTTTTTGCCATCCTGAAACCCGCGCTCTCCCCCGCTGTAAGGTCAATAGTGGCAATATCCACCCCGTCCCTTGTCAATTCGGCTTCTGCCTGATTCCACCTTATCTCGGTTACAAATCCGTGGTGACCTTCTTTATGTGTAATCAGAATGCGGTCAATTCTTGCAATGAGTTCACCGACTGCCTGCATCGCCTCTTCGTTCTCCAGCAACGTTACTCCCGTACCACTGACGCTGTGACCTGCATCCTTAATTCTCTGAATTTTTGTTGAGTCAATCTTTTGGCGCTTGCGCAGCAGACGGTTGGTCAGGCGGATATTAATGGCGTCCGTCAGATAATCAAAATTGTGGTCTTCAATCTTTCGCTTGGCGGATGATGCAAGGATGTAAAAACGAAAAACAGCCGCAAGGTTCCGGTTATCCTTATCCGGAAATTTTTCCACGCTCACTTCCAGACCCATGTTGTGCGCTTTGAGAATCAGGTTTTCCGTTGCCGCGCCCAATCCAACATACCCTCCCGCGTTGTCATAATCCAGAAATGAAGATGCCCGTGATTCATCTAAAAGCAGGTAAAGATTTTTATTTTCATACACCCACTTCCACGGCTGGCTGTTGCCGCCTGAAGGCGCTGTGATTGCGGCTTTCACCAGCGCATTCACCTGCACCCGTTCCAATTCCAACTGCGTTTCATCTGATTTCAGACGGTGAACGGTTATCTCTTCTTTTTTGCCCGGAGCAGTTGCGATTTCCTCTTCAACTGATTTTACAAATTGATACATGTTCTTTTCACTCACAATTTCATTCATATCAACAAAAAACCGTCCGGAAGATTGAAACTGGTTCAATGCAATCCTGCGGCACACATTGGCGGACACCGCCCCGCCAAGAATCACGTCTGACGCCAACTGCGGCCATGTTGTGATGGATTGCTCCACTTCGAGCATCGAAGCTTTCAGCCGGTCGGACATGGTATCCAAACCAAGCATCGGAAGGATGTAAGGGATTTTTTCTTCGTTGGTGAGCCCTTTCAGCTTTTGGGGATTCAGATCGAGGTGGTCAATCAGTCCGTGCATGATGGAGCGGTTCGGTTCAAGGTCAAACCGCTCGATGTCCAGCATGCCGCGGTCGCTGGTTTCCATCACCACCGGAACACGCAACTCTTTCGCCTTATGCCGTGCCAAAATCTTGACGTCAAGCCCATCACATTCGTCAATGATGATGTCCAGTTTGCCACCGTCAAGGAAGAATGCTTCCAGGTTTCCTTCATTCAACCCCTCATGAAAACATTTCACATTCAGAAACGGATCAATCTCAGCAATCTGCCGCGCGGTGGAAACAGTTTTCAGCAATCCCAAATCCTGCACACCGGAGCGGATCCGGTTGAGGTTGGATAATTCAAGCATGTCGAAATCGGCAATCCTTAACTCGCCAAAACTTCTCTCCATCGAAAGCGCAAGTGCAACTGTTTGCCCAACCGACAATCCCAATACGCCAATTTTCTTTGTGGCGAGAATATCACGCTCTTCAGGCGTGATTTTGTACTGGTTGCGATTCGTGCGGACGCTACGAAATTCTTCTTTGTCCAAAATATGCACCAAATGATTCAGCCATGGGTAAAACACCCAAACGCCATATTCCTCTGACGGTGTTCCGTTGAGATATTCAACCGCAGCGGCATCGAGTTCATCAGGCTTGAACTTATGCGCAGCATTCTTCAGTTTTACCAGTTCCCTCAACTGGCTGTGCAATTCATCAAATACTTTAATGCCAGGTGTGAGAAGGGTTTCTTCCAGTTCCCCGCGGCTTCCATTTTCTGCAAGCCTGAAAAAGGAAGGTGCGCAGAGCAATTGGTATTTTCCGGAACCCTTTACCAACTCGGGTAAAACACTTGCAATTTGTTCCATTCGGAATTAGTTAAATAAATTATATTTTTGAAACTTCATCGCCAATAACAACGCCATCTTTAAAGATAAGCAACTCGCTGAAGGATAGCCGGAAGTGAAGCGCTAATTTTTTTCACAACCGGAGTAAAAGAGCGGGAATGCTACGTTTCTTTTCGTAAAAGGACTACGAAAAAATCCGTAATTCTTGAGAAATATTGTTTACTTTTACGGACAACGTGGTTGACAATTCAAATAAGTGAAACTTGAAAAGAGTCTTTACGTAAACTATTATTGCTTTAACAGGCAAAAACAAAAACCATGGCTGACCAAAAAAAAATCAGGGTCCTTTATGTTGACGATGAGGTCAACAACCTGGTAGCTTTCAAAGCCAATTTCCGCAAGTTTTACGATGTATTCACCGCTTCTTCCGCGCAGGAAGGCATGGATATCCTCGACCGGGAAGACATCCATATCATCATCACCGACCAGCGGATGCCCGGGACAAAAGGCGTGGGATTCCTCGAATCGGTGATTGAAAAACATCCTGACCCGGTAAGGATGATGCTGACAGGATATTCTGATATTGAAGCCGTCATTGAGGCTGTCAACAAAACTCAGATTTACAGGTATATCACCAAGCCATGGAAACAAGAGGAACTTGTTCGGGCCATTGACGATGGCTACCGCGTTTATCAAAAAAACAAGGAAAGAAAAGAACTGATAACCAAACTCTCACGAACCAACGAGCAATTGGAATTTATGCTGCGGGAAAAACTCATTTCCTGACTCCGGCAGGAAGATGTTTCATTAACAAGGACGAAGCATGGTTAAGAGGCGCAAGAAAATTTCCGGTTCACCAAGGTTAAAACTCAGAATTTCACTTACCCGGAGAAGGCTTGCCGCAGTTGCGCTGCTAACGCTTATCGCCATAACCACGCTGCTAACCTATAGCAATTTTTTTAGCTCCGTTGATTCAAGGGCGGGCGGAACGGTGGCTGTAGATTCTAAAAACGCCTCTGCAAACAACATAGCCTATTTCAAAGCCTCCCCCACTTCAAGCAGGACGGTGCTGCTCGAATGGTCGTCATTCTCAGAAATCGGCAAGGATTATTATTCACTCGACCGCAGCGCTGACAGCGTTAATTTCTCCGCTATCGGGATTGTTCAGATACAATCCAACAGTTCATCGCAGATTACATACAGCTATGTGGACACGCAGCCGCTTGAAGGATCTAATTATTACAGGTTAAGGCAGACCGACTACAGGGGCTGGTGCAAACATTTTGAAACAATTCCTGTTGCGGTGATAACTGAAAATCAAATGATGGCGTTGTCGGGCAATAGCGAAAAGATAATGCTGCAATAAATGAAAATGGGAGGAGAGCAAAAAATACAATCCGTATCAAAGTCATTTCTGAGCACTGTCTTTCTTGTTGAAGATGACGAGGTCTTTGGCAAAGTTCAGCAGCGCAATCTTGAACGCAACCCGAATTGCAATGTGAAATGGTTTCGTTCAGGAGAGGATTTTCTAAACAGCCTGCACGAGAATCCCGATATCGTCATTCTGGACTGCAACCTGCCGGGAATGAGCGGTATCGAACTCCTTGAAAAGATCAAACGCTATAATTCCGCAATATCCGTTGTCGTGCTGTCAGGTCAGCAGGACGTGGAAGTGGTGGTGAACTGTTACAAGTTGGGAACCGATGCTTACATCGTTAAAAATGACAGCGTTCACGTTGAGTTGGAGCGCGCGATGCAGGGACTGATTGAGAAGAACAACCTCCGGAAAGAGGTGGAAGAATTGCGCGACCTGATTGTTGACCGAAGCAAATATTATAAAATATTGGGAGATAGCCCCGCCATCCTGAAAGTGCTCCGGCTGATCCAGAAAGTGGAAAAAAACGACATCCTCGTGATGGTTACCGGTGAAAGCGGAACCGGCAAGGAATTAGTTGCCAAAGCCATTCATTACAACTCGCCCCGCAAGCGCGGCTCCTTTGTGGCGGTCAACATGGCTGCCATCCCGGAAGACCTTGTCGAGAGCGAACTGTTCGGGCATGAGAAAGGCGCCTACACCGGTGCCGACAGCCGCAGGATAGGCAAGTTCGAAGAAGCCAATGGCGGCACCATCTTCCTTGATGAAATTGGCGAGTGTGACCATAATACCCAACTCAAGCTGCTCAGGGTATTGCAGGAAGGAAAACTGATGAGGCTTGGAAGCAATAAAGAACTCGAACTGAATGTGCGGGTGATCGCGGCAACCAATAAAAACCTCAGCCAGAAGGTGAAGGAAGGAAAGTTCCGTGAAGACCTTTATTACCGGCTCCAGGGTTTCCTCATCCACCTTCCTCCGTTGAAAAATCGGGGGCATGACGCCATCCTGCTTGCGCGGCACTTCCTGAAAGAATTTTGCGCTGAAAACAAACTGCAGGTGATGGGGTTTTCAAAATCAGCGCTCGACATGATAGCGCAACATCCCTTCCCCGGCAACGTTCGCGAGTTGAAAGCTACGGTGGAAAGAGCCGCTCTTCTCACTGACGGTGATACCATCACGGCTGATGATCTTGTTTTTTCTGAAACAATATAAATAAACAGTTATGATTAAGGTGGAAATGGTTGAAAAACTTTCGGTTTATTGCCTTGACGACCTGGTAAGGATGAGCGCTGGCGATCATGATTTCATTGCCGACATACTGCAAACTATAACTGAAAGCTGCCCAACGGTTGTGCAGTCCATTGAAAATCACTTTCACGCTGGCGACATGAAGGCGCTTGCCTTCACCCTGCATAAATTCAAATCAACCGTTCACATTATAGGCAATAAAGAACTCTCCTCGCTTGTGAGCGACCTTGAGGTGCGGGCGAAAAACGAGTCGGGCAAAGAATCGCTGCACCTTGATATAGAAAACCTCGTGTCGGCAATAAAAATCCTTTCAGAGAGGCTTTGCATTGAAAAAGGAAAGTTTAACTGAAAAACCATTACCACCATCGGTAAACAGGTTTTCCGAATCTGTACCCTGAAAGCCCTGCAAGGGCGACCTTTTGGCAGAAAATATGCTCCCCTAAGAATATCCAAGTCCCATCGGGGCGACCTAAACTGTCCTTTCCCCTACCCTCTTTTGCCTTTATGTTGGTATTCTCAATGATTTTTTTGGGATAAACTCAATTCTTATTCTATTTTTGCCCCGCAAAAAAAATTCCCTGCTAAATCCTAAAAAATCATGCTCAAACGAATCATTCTCAGTGTTTTGTCTGCTATCGCCCTGTTCCCGCTCTCCGCAATGGCGAGCGAAGCCGAACTGAAGCTTCCATCCCTTGACGACCCCGCTCTTGCCACCTTCATCGGGGGCTGGACCGGGCACGATCTGCTCATGGGAGGCATCGTGGTGTGCGTTCTCGGTGCGCTGTTCGGGCTGATGATCTACAGCCAGTTGAAGAACATGCCCGTGCATAAGTCCATGCTCGAAATCTCGGAACTGATTTACGAAACCTGCAAGACTTACCTGCTGACACAAGGAAAATTCCTCCTCATCCTTGAGGTGTTCATCGGGGCTATCATGATTTTCTATTTTGGGTTCATTGAGCACTTCGAAGCGTTCAGGGTGGGAATCATCATTCTGTTCAGCCTTGTCGGTATTGCCGGCAGCTACGGAGTTGCCTGGTTTGGCATCCGCGTGAATACTTTCGCCAACAGCCGCACGGCTTTCGCCAGCCTGAAAGGGAAAGGCTATCCGTGCTATGCTATTCCGCTGAAAGCAGGCATGTCCATCGGAACGCTGCTTATCAGCACCGAACTGATTATCATGCTTATCATTCTGCTGTTCCTGCCTTCTGACCTTGCCGGACCATGCTTCATCGGGTTTGCCATTGGTGAATCGCTGGGCGCTTCCGCGCTGCGTATCGCGGGCGGCATCTTCACCAAGATTGCCGATATCGGCTCCGACCTGATGAAGATTGTTTTCAAAATCAAGGAAGACGATGCTCGCAATCCGGGTGTTATCGCAGACTGCACAGGCGACAATGCAGGCGACTCTGTTGGTCCCACCGCTGATGGATTTGAAACTTACGGTGTGACGGGCGTTGCGCTCATCACGTTCATCATGCTCGCCATCACCGATCCTTCGGTGCAGGTGAAACTGCTTGTTTGGATTTTCGCCATGCGCATCATCATGATTTTAACTTCCATCGGCAGCTACTGGCTGAATGAATATCTTTTTGCGAAACCGAAATTCGGCAACGTGGTGAAGTTCAACTATGAAATTCCGCTAACTTCACTCGTGGTTGTTACTTCCATCGTTTCCATCATTCTTACATTCATTATATCCTATTTACTAATCCCAACGCTTGGCAATGATGCTACTTTGTGGTGGAAGCTTTCAGTGATTATTTCGTGCGGAACGGCTGCGGGGGCAATCATCCCCGAATTGGTGAAGGTGTTTACTTCTGTTCATTCACGCCATGTGGAAGAGGTCGTAAATTCTTCCAAAGAAGGAGGCGCATCCCTGAATATTCTTTCCGGCCTGGTGGCGGGCAATTTCAGCGCCTACTGGATGGGGCTGACTATTGTGGCGCTGATGGCTATTGGATACCTGATCAGCACGATGGGCGTGGGTCATGTAATGAGCCCCAATGATGCAAGCATTGCCGACACCATGGGCGCTGTATTCGCATTCGGGTTGATTGCGTTCGGATTTCTGGGCATGGGTCCGGTGACCATCGCGGTTGACAGTTACGGCCCGGTGACTGACAATGCGCAATCGGTTTACGAACTTTCGATGATTGAAAGCCTGCCGGGCATCAAGGAAGATTTGAAGAAGAACTATGGTGTTGACGTGAATTTTGAAGTGGCGAAGGAACTGCTCGAAGAAAACGATGGCGCGGGAAACACTTTCAAAGCAACAGCCAAGCCGGTATTGATCGGTACTGCCGTTGTGGGCGCCACTACGATGATCTTTTCCATCATCATGGAGCTTACTCTCGGCTTGTCACTGCCGGAGGAGGTAGTGAAGCTTTCTCTCACTTACGCCCCGTTCCTTTTGGGATTGGTGACCGGGGGCGCGGTGATCTACTGGTTTACAGGCGCATCAACGCAGGCGGTTGTTGCAGGTGCGTACAAGGCAGTGGAATTCATCAAGCAGAACATCAAGCTGGAGGGCGCGACAAAAGCTTCTGTGACTGACAGCAAGAAGGTGGTGCAGATTTGCACCGAATACGCGCAGAAGGGAATGTGGAATATCTTCCTTGCCGTGTTCTTCGGAACGTTGGGCTTTGCCTGCATCGAACCATACTTCTTCATCGGCTATCTGATTTCGATTGCGTTGTTCGGGCTGTACCAGGCGGTGTTCATGGCAAATGCCGGTGGCGCTTGGGACAATGCCAAGAAAGTGGTGGAAACCGAACTGCGCGCAAAGAATACCGACCTTCACGCTGCAACCGTTGTGGGCGATACGGTGGGCGATCCGTTCAAGGACACCTCATCGGTTGCGATGAACCCGATCATTAAATTCACCACGCTGTTTGGCTTGCTCGCGGTGAGCATGGCGGTGGGAATGAGGGACGAAGGGCAAGGCACAATGGCAACTGCGCTGGCAGTGATCTTTTGCCTTATCTCAGTGGTGTTTGTCTATCGCTCGTTCTACAGCATGCGGATTTCGAAGTAAGTTTTTAGTCCACTACAACCTTCTTCACCGCAACTCCATGACCGGTGCTCAAGCAGAGCGCGTAAACTCCCTTGGGCAACTGAGCCAGGGAAATCTTGCCGGCATGTTCTCCTGCCAAATTTGTTTCGTTGCTTTCGTAAACAATTTCCCCAATAAGATTCATCAGTTTCACCTGTACTTTGCTTTCGCCCGGCAGGTTATAACTCAATATAAATTCACCATCATTCGGATTTGGAAAAACCACAAAGTCAAAAATGGACTTCGCTCCCGCAATTCCAACAACCACCACGCTTACGCTTTGTGATGCTGCATCCGTCTGTCCGCAAGCATCGGTGATGGTCAATGAGATGGTGTATGTTCCGCTTGCCGAATAGGTATGCGTTGGGTTTTCAAGATTTGATGAAGCAGTGTTGTCTCCAAAATTCCATGCATAAGTCAAATCTGAGCCGCTTGAATTATTTGCTGTGTTTACCGTTTTGTTATCGCTTTGCACGCTTGCATTAAAATCCGCGCTGATTGCTGCACACGTGCCGACCGTTTGAGTCACGGTATCGGCATTGCCGCACCCATCAGAAGCAATCAGCATGACATCATAACTGCCGTGCGAAGGGAAAGTATGCGTTACCGTTGCGCTGGTGTCTGTTGTTCCATCGTCAAAATCCCACAGCAGGGCAGAAGGATTGCCGGTTGAAGTGCTGGTGAAATCGAACGATAGTCCTGAAGCAAGTGAGAAATCGAAACCTGCATTAACGGCTTCGCACGTAATGACCGTCTGGATCAAAGTATCGAAACCACCGCACGCATCGGTGACAATCAGCATCACGTCATAATTGGCGTGTGCCGGAAATGCATGAACCGCCACCGCGGTTGTATCAGTCGTTCCATCGCCAAAATCCCACAGCAGCGATGTCGGATTGCCTGTCGAGATGCTGGTAAAATTGAATTCCAATTCCGACACCCGGGAGTAAAAGAAATCTGCTGTTGCAGCTTCACAGATGGTGAAGCTTTGGGCGCTGGTATCGCTTTCACCGCAGAAGTTTTCATTAATCAGCGTCACCGTGTATGTGCCTGATGCGGTGTAATTATGAGCCGGAGCGGCATCCATGGAAACCGTGGTGTCACCAAAATCCCATAAATAGCTCACAGGCTGACCGGCTCCGTTAAACTGGAAGCTAACGTTCAGCCCTGCGGCATTGTAGGAAAAGGCGCTTAACAAGGTTTCGCAAATTGTAAACGTCTGGCACGTGCTATCCTGCACACAGGAATTAGATGCCGTAAGGCAAGCAGTGTAGCTTCCATCATTGTCATATTGATGCACGACAGTGGCTCCGGCACCATTTTCCGCATCGCCAAAATCCCACGTCCATGAATTTCCCGCACTGGTGTCATTCGCAGCAAAGGTGACTTCAAGCCCGCTGCCTCCAACCGAATACGTGAATGAGGCTGACACGGCTCCGCTTTGATCAACAACAACGGGCGCTGCGGCTCGCGCGCTGGGACACTCATACGCGGTAATCTTCCAGTCATAAAAGAAAAAGTAGTTAGCCTGAATGTTGGTGGTGCCATTGATGGAAATAATTCCCGGCACCGCATAAGGATAATTTGCTCCTGTTGTGTTCCGATACAGACTGCCCGTTGTTGAGCCGCTGGCGTCAATGCGGTAAGACCCGGGCGCAAGGTTGATTCCGACCGGTATCTTCACTTTTGCGCCTGCTGTTTGCACCTGCGCGGAAGCAACGCCAAAAATCACGCTGTTGGAAGGATTAGTCACTTCAACATAAACGGTGCCCGTATCACCTGCATAAACGGAAACCGAATCAATGGTTAAGTTCTTAAATACATCAAACAATAATCCCTGACCGCCCATGTTTGCAAAATATCCTCCCGCTCCTATCAAAGTATCTGACGGACCAACACCATACCTGAAGGGCGATGATGCCTCAACATAGTAAGTTACCGATGAATCCAGCACGGATGTTGTGAACGCAACTCCCGTATGGACCGGAATTCCTCCCGATGGAACATCATACCATGCATAAGTAAGACCTGGATTGGAGACAACACTGATCGTAGAAGTCAAGCCCGAGCAGAGGCTGTCGTCATACGCCTGTAGTTGCGGCTGCGCGGTTGATGCGTTGATGTCAATTACAAACGCTGCCGTGTCATTGGCGCGATTGCCGTCATTCACAGCATTGACGATGACGGTGAATGTAAGCCTTCCCCCGGCAGTAAAACTGATGATTCCAAGATGAACCGTATCTTGCTCCGCATTGGCCAAGGGACCACCGATAACCCCGCTTAATGTGTCGCTGAAGGAGGCACCGGAAATAAAAGCCGTTACAGATGCAGAAGTTATGGTATCCGTTCCGAAATTGCCGATGACCGCTCTAACGTTAATAGCACCGGTTGCGCAGGAAAGATTCGCAGGCTCAAGCAGCAGGATTACCGCTGCATCGAACTGTGAAGGCGTGAATTCAAATGCGCCAATGTCAGGCGTTAGCGTATCACGTGACGCTCCTGTAATATCGTCCGTGATTCCGAGCGAAGTCCCTTTATTGTCAAGAGCGCCATTAAGCGGCAGCAGGTTGCCGGTTGACGAGTTGCCGAACAGCGGATCGGCAAACCATGAATCCTGATCGAACGAACTTCCGGCTGCGCTTTGCCATAAAGGCATCGTGGCATAATTGACGGTTCCAAACTGTCCGACAAAACAAGTGGCTGCCGTTGGCATATAAAATATATTGTAATCACAAGTAATGTTAGAAGTCGTGGCGCCAAAAGAAACGCAATACTTGTTTCCGGTGCCTCCCCGTTTGACGGAAATCACATTATTCCTGAAATCAATGTTATCCGCAAACGAAGTCTGGCGAAAACCGATTGTCTCCCCACCCACCGTGTCGGCTTCGTCAAGTGAAATGGAATTGTGATAGTAGAATGCGCCATCGGAGCTGGAATTGAAAATGCCGTAGGTGGCGCCCTGCCCGTTCATGTTGTAAATGACATTGTTGACAACCCTGTTCTCCTGCCCCACCGGAGCGTCACAGTTGGTGAAATTTATTGCGTTGGCAGCCTGCGCCCGGTTGGCAGCATTGTCGTGCGTGTTGTGAATGCGATTGCGTTCGATATTGGTATTCACATTGCCGCTCGACAGGAAGATGCCGTTGAACGTGGTGACGTCCACGCGGTTGGCCCTGGTAAAATCATTGCCGGTGATTTCGGTCCCGTTTGCATCCTGCAGGTAAATTCCGTAAGCGTAAAAATACCTGATTGTATTATTTAAAACGCTGTTTTGAACAGCGGTGAAACCATTGATCCTTATGGCATGGTGTCCTCCGGTTATGCTATTCCCGGAAATCATATTATGACTTCCGTTGTTTCCAGAAGCAGTGGCGGAAACACTGGAACCTGAAAATAAAATGCCGCACGATCTGGAAACAGATGACGTATTGGTTACCGCTGACACGTCAACCGCGCATCCGCTGACGGTGTTGCTGTCTGCCGCATTGGTGAATACAATTCCGAACCCGTAATTGGCGCTTGTCCCCGTGATGCGCAAATCGTGAATTGCAATGTGCTTCGCTCCGTTCAGCATCAGCACTTGCCGCGCGCTGGAATCGGGACTGAATGACAGGGTGCTGTTGTTTCCCTCGAATGTCACCGTGTTGACAGCGCCCGATCCGCTGATGAACGGAATAGTTATTTGCTCATTATAGGGGCCGCTTGCTGAGTCAACCTGAAAAACGACCGGTCCCGATATTCCGCAAGTTGCCAGCGCATTGACAGCATCCGTGAAACTTTGAAAATTGGGCAGCGCAACGGGCGCTCCCGCATTAATGGTAAATGTTCCGCTCAGCGGCAGGCAAAGCAATTGGAAGCCGGTGGTGTCATTCAACTGGTTGTCATCTGTTGTTCCGTTTACGCTTTCAACATAAGCCCGCATATATGCCGTTGCGGTGAAATTATACGTGGTGGTAAAGCTCAAGTCCTGATTGGACCCTGAATCAATGGAGAGTGAGTTGAACGTTTGAGTGATAACCGAATTACCATCGGTGTAGCTCACCCTGACCTCGGTAATCCTTGCAGATTGCAGGTTGCTGATATTGACGGTAATGGTTTTTTGCCCTGAAGCATCCAAGCCGACAGGCGATACCCATGTGATAGCAGCATCCAGCGATGCCGCGCTGAACTCGAAAGCTCCCGCATCGGGAGAAGAGGCGCTTCTGGAATCCAGGTTAAAATCCGTTGCAACTCCAAGACCGTCCGCGCCAATATTATCAATGGCAAGATTAGTAGGAGTGAAGTTATCACCGGCTGCATTGGCAAATACCGGATCCGCTCCGGCTGAATTTTGATCGAACGCGTTGCCATTTGCTGTTTGCCAGTTTGCAAACGTGGTATAATCGGTGCTTCCGAACCGTCCGATGTGATTATTCGATCCAGCGGCATTCATGTGCAACACATTATGATCAGATGTAACAGTTGATCCGGTTGCCGCAAGATGGATGCAATACTTCGCACCGGCACCCCCTCTTTTCACATAAACAATATTATTTCTGAAATCAACATTATCAGCGGCTGTTTCCTGCGAGAACCCGCGCGTGTCGCTGGCCGTAGTGGCGGAAGCATCGTCAAGCACAATCGTGTTATGATAATACCGGGCATTATCTGAGCCGACATTGCCGATTGCCGTAATTGCGCCATTCCCGTTCATGTCGTAAATCAGGTTGTTGACTGCCCGGTTCTCCCTGCCTGCGGCAGCATCCGCATTAATGGAGTAAATTCCGTATGCAAGCCCGGTCCGGTCAGTGGCGTTATCGTGCGTGCTGCGAACTCTGTTTCTTTCAATAAGCGTGTTTTCACAACCCGATGACAAGGTGATGCCGTAGAATGGTCCCACTTTGGCGCGATTAGCGCGATGAATATCATTGCCTGAAATTTCGGTGCTGTCGGCATTTGAGAGATAGACGCCATACGAATGAAAGTTTTGAATCGTATTGTTGATTATCCTGTTGCCTATTGCCCTTCCGCCCGTTGAGCCATTCAGCCGGATGCCATGCCCTCCGCTGGAGATTTGACAGTTGGTGATGGTCGTATGGTTGGCGGTATTGCCCGGTGCGGCCAACGAATCCGTTGATGCCGTTGCGACAATGCCGGCAGCTTCATCCGGTGTTGCCGCGGAAATAAAAGGCAGATTAATCGTACAGCTGCCGATCGTGTTGTGGTCAGCCTGGTTGTAGAGATGAATGCCCCATCCGAAAGTCGTATCCGTACCGAGAAGCACAAGGTTATTGAGCGTCACATAGTCAGCGCCATTCAGTCTGATGATCGCCTGCTTGGCGGGCGATGGGTCAGCCTGAATCGTATTCCCGTTGCCATTTATAATCAAAGAATCGCCTGCGCCCGCACCCGGAATCCCGGTAATTTCAATCTGTTCAATGTAAGGTCCGGTGTTGGTGCTGATATTGAAAGTGACGTTTCCGTTAATTCCGCAAGCGGAAACCCTGTCCATTGCAGCCTGAAAGCTCTGGAAGTTCGTTGAAGAAGCCGGTGCCGTTTTGTTAATGGTATATCCTCCGCCACTCAGGTAGGGGCAAATGTCAATAGCTGCTGTGTCGTTGGTTGGAATAAATTCGGCTATGCCATCAATATCGTTGATATATGCTTTTAATGTTACAAATCCGGTGAGACCATACTGCCACGTGAACGAGAGATTCTGACTTCCTCCGGGGGGAATGCTCAACCCTGAAAATGATTGCGTTACGGGAGCGGTTCCGTCATCATAAGAAAGGGTTGCCGAGCTGATGGTATCCCGAGAGGATGCGCTGTTGGCAAGGTTCACCGTTATTATCTTGTTGCCCGCTGAAGTTGGAGCGGTTGGAGACACCCAGGTGAGCGAGGCGTCATTCGCTGGCGGAGAATATTCATACGCGCCCGGATCGGGATTAGCCGCGTTCCTCGCATTGCCGAGGATGTCGCCCGTCACGCCAAGGCTGTCGCCCGCATCGTTCGCAAGCGGACTTGAAGGAGTGAGGTTTCCTCCGGCAGCATTGGCATAAACCGGATCCGCAAAAACCGAGTTGTCATCATAAGCGCCAGCGTTGGCTGTCCGCCAGTCACCCAGGGTACGGTAGTCGGCACCTTTCCAGTAGCCAACGTGGTGCGCACCGGTGTCAATAAAGAAAACATTGAAGTCGGAACTGACTGAAGACAGCGAGTCGCCAAGGTACATGCAGTGCATTGCCCCGCTGCCTCCCCTCGTCACCGTTATAATATTATTCTTAAACACAATGTTGGATGCCGCCATCGTTTGATAAAACCCCCGCGTGGTGCCGCCTGATGATGCAGCATGATCCAGCGACACGGTGTTATGATAATAGCGCGCGCCATTCGAGCCGGAATTGTACAAGCCGTAGATGGTTCCGTTGCTGTTGAAATCATAAATGACGTTGTTCACCACTGTATTTTCATTCCCTGCGGTTGCATCCGCATTGCTGATGGAAATGCCGTGTGAAAGCGTGGTGAGGCTCATCGCGTTGTTATGCGTGCTGTGAATCCTGTTTTTTTCTATCAATGTTCGCGCTACCCTCGCATCAAGGTGAATCCCATAAAATGTTCCAACATTCGCAAGGTTAGCCCTGCTGATATTGTTGGCTGAAACAAGCGCATTGTCGCAGTCGCTGAGGTAAACGCCATAAGAATAGAAATCGCGGATGGTGTTGCCGGTGATGCGGTTGTTCTTTGATCCCGAACTTTGCCCGTGAATCCTGATGCCCTGGAATCCGCCTATGATGGTATTATTTTCAATTGTAAGATATCCGGCATTGTTTCCCGCTGTATTCACCGTGAGCGTGGAGGCGGAAGCAATGATGCCTCCCGAATTGTTCACTGACGTGCTCGTATTGGCTGAAACATCTATGACGCAATTCCTTATCACATTGCTGTCGGCAGCGTTAAGCAGATGTATCCCCCACGCGTAGCTGATGCCAGCGCCAGTGATATTCAGGCTGTCAAAAATGATATGCCTTGCTCCATCGAGCTTGATGACGTGGCGGTCTGAAGCGCTGCCGCCCGCCTTGATCATTTCGCCATTGCCGTTAAATGTTATGGTCTTCACCGCGCTCGCCCCCCTGATTTTCGGGATGGCGATTTGTTCGTTGTAGGGTCCGGAGCCTGCGCTGACATTGAAGATGACCGCGCCATTTATTCCGCAAAACACCAGCGATGTGATTGCATCATTGAAGCTTGTAAAATCAGGGCTTGAACCTCCGATGGTGAACGTTCCCGACAAGCCGGGGCAAATAGTGCGGTCCAGCGTATCGTTGGCGGCATCGCTGTCCTGCACACCGTTGGGGTTGTAGGTCCACACTTTCACCCCGGTGTTACCCTGCGGAAAGTTGTAGCTGCCGATGGTGATGGGGGAAGAGAAATCACCGCCCGCCAGAGTGCCGTTCCATGAATAAGGCGATTGCGCGATTCCGTTCAGCGACCACCCTATTGAAACGCTTGTCAGATCCACCGTGCCGTAATTCCTGATGCTCACCGCCACGTTGTGTGTTCCGGCTGAAAACGGTGTCACCGGTGTGTCAATGCTGATCATGCCCGCATCCGTGCCGCCCTGCACCACATAAAACCTGAAGTCGTCAATGCCGATGTCGCTGAGGGAGCCGTTGCCTGTCACCCCTCTTATTCTCACATTGATCGTGTCATCAAGATAGGAGCTGAGGTTGATGGTCGCTTTAGTCCACCCGTTCATATTCTGGGTCCATGAGGGAACGATGTCATTGGTGAAATTCAGTCCTCCGTCCGTTGACACGTCAACATGGATGGTGCCGAGGTGATTGCCGTAAAGGTGATACCAGAAATCCATTGATAAATTGGCAAGCCCGGTCAGGTCAATCTGCGGAGAAAGCAAAGAAGCCGTGCGGTTGTTGCATGATGATGATTCCACATATAGATATTTTCCGGCAGCAGTTCCAAGGGTGTGGTCGGCATCAGGACCGGTGTTGGCAGTGGCTGTTGGACCGCTGAAGACCGTCCAGTCCATTTGGTCGGTGGTATCGTTCATCCATCCGCTGGAAAGCAAACAGGCGGCTCCGCAGTTGCCGGTGCACAGGGCGAAGGACTCAAAATTCTGAGTGTGCGGGAATGTATTGATGATCTGAGCGCGAATGAATCCTGCTGTGCTGATGCAAAACAGGGTGACAAGCAAAAACCGGTTCTTATTAGCCATAGGTCAGGTATTTGAGTGTTTTGCAAGTAAATATAACAGAAAGGGTTCTGTTGGTCGAAAGAAAAAGCACTTGCTGAATTGTCAGGAGAAGTAAGGAATTGCGGGAAAAATTTGCATCAACGCGAAAACACCTTGCATGAGATTCTTCCGCTTCGCTGTGAATGATGCGCGAGGGTTTTTCACCACGGTGCCCCCTCAATGGGGAAGGCAAACGCGCGGATGCAGTGACTTCCCGCGAATCGCCATGATTACGGATATTATTTTTTGTAATCCTTTAGCCTGGTTCCCGCCTCCTCACTTGCCCGCCAGCACATGGGCAATCCAGCGCAGGCAAGTCCGCCTAATGCGAAGAGGTTTGGCGGGTGATGAGAGCCTGAACGTCATTGACAACCGAAATGGCTGAAAGCGATGAACACTCAGAATGATGGTGAAAAACAGTTGTCACGCGAGCGGAACGTGCCGTACAAACAAATCAGTTCTTCAGCATCTCCTCAATCTGCTTCACCGAACTTTCGGTGAGGATGAGTTTCTTCGCCCTCATGATTTCGTAGGTGTTGATGCCTGTGGCGAGGGAAACTTCAGCGCTGGGGATATTTCGCCCGGAGAGAACCACATTTTTGTTGTTCTCATGAATCAGCAGCATGGTTCTTGAGTTAGCGGCACCGAGGTTTTTGAGAATTTTAGCAAACTCGCTCGTTTTAGGCTTGTCAAGCGAGAAATCTTCAACCACCACCAGCGCGTTATCTTTCACCTTGTAGCTGAGGGCTGATTTTCTTGCAAGGTCTTTCTGCGTCTTGTTGAGCTTGAACCCGTAGTCGCGCGGACGCGGACCGAAAATGCGGGCGCCTCCCTTGAACAGAGGATTTTTGATGCTGCCCTTGCGCGAACCGCCTGTACCCTTCTGGCGATGCAGCTTTTTGGTGGAGCCGCTGATCTCTGATTTCTCAAGCGTTTTGTGCGTACCCTGCCGCTGGTTGGCAAGATATTGCTTTACGGCAAGGTAAATGGCATGGTCGTTTGGCTCGATGCCGAATATGCTGTCGGAAAGGTCAACCGACTTTTTGGTTTCCTTGCCTTCGGTGTTGTGGACTTTGAGTTTCATGTTAGCTTTAATCAAGACCTGCCAGGTTTTAAAAACCTGACAGGTCTGTTTAGTCATTACGCTTCAACAATTACATAAGCGCCTTTGTGACCGGGCACTGCGCCTTTGATGAACAAGAGATTATTCGGGGCATCAACCTTCAGTATTTCAAGGTCGAGCACCTTCACCTGGCTGCCGCCCGTTCTGCCTGCCATTTTTATTCCGGGGAACGTCCTTGCCGGTGTTGACGTGCTGCCCACTGAGCCGGGGGCGCGATGCCTGTCGTGCTGCCCGTGCGTGGCGCCTCCCACACCTGAAAAGCCGTGCCGCTTCACCACACCCTGGAATCCCTTACCCCGCGATGTTCCCACCACATCCACATATTCGCCTGCTGCAAAAATCTCGCAGTTCACCACGTCACCGAGGTTTTTCTCAAACGGGAAATTGCGCAATTCCACCAACTTCTTCTTGGGGGTGGTCTTCGCCTTTTTGAAATGTCCGGCCAGGGCATTAGTAGCGCTCTTCTCGCGCTTTTCGTCAAAGCCAAGCTGCACGGCATTGTAGCCATCAGTCTCCTGCTTCTTCACCTGCGTCACCACGCAGGGACCCGCCTCAATGATCGTGCACGGGATATTGTTTCCCGTTTCATCGAATATGCTGGTCATCCCTATTTTCTTTCCGATAATGCCTTTCATGATGGTTGATCAGTTAATCTGTTATTGGTTAATCAGCGGGCAGTTTCAGTTAATATGCTTTTATTTCCACATCCACTCCGCTGGGCAACTCGAGCTTCATGAGGGCTTCCACCGTCTTGGAAGTGGAGCTGTGAATGTCCATGAGCCTTTTATGGGTGGCGAGCTGGAACTGGTCGCGCGCCTTCTTGTTAACGTGCGGTGACTTCAACACGGTGAAAATTTTCTTCTCCGTGGGCAGCGGGATGGGTCCGGAAACCACAGCCCCTGCGGCTTTTACGGTCTTCACGATTTTATCCGCTGACTTGTCAATCAGGTTGTGGTCGTATGACTTCAGCTTGATCCTTATTCTTTGCGCCATGATTGTTTCCCGTCTTGTTTACCTTATTTTTTTGGAACGGCAAAGTTATGGAATGAGCCACAGATAAACAAACTTTGAAGGGAGGAAAGTTTTCAGAAGTGCAGATTGCGTCCGTCAAGCTATCCGAAGGAATTCCTCGTAATGATGAATGAGAGTATCAGGAAGAGAAAGGACATGTAGGCATAATGCATGAATGCCGGCTTTGGCGGAAGCTGGCTCCATCCGATTATCAGGTGAAAATGATCTGGTAAACTTTGCCTTCCGCGTCAAAAAGGTAACGGCTGAAATTGCCCGCCTGCAGTCCACCCGTCACCGTATCGCGCACAACGGTACAGCCCCGCTGGGCATATACCGTCAGGGAAGAACACATGATGATATATCCGGCTATTACGCATCTCATGCTTAATAATGAAAAACTATGCGATATCAAGACGTACCTTAATGTTTGCGTTACCGGGTAAAGAAGTGCAAACGAGGGTTATCTGGAAAGACTATACGAGGAAGCTAATAGATAAATGTACAATCGTGGCTGCTCGCTCCGCTGGTGAACACGGCAATGTCGAGTACGGCTGGGTGGGAGATAAATCAGGCAACAGGCAGCAGCCAAACCGCGCTACTGAAGCACCCTTACAATCTGGTAAACCGCAAAAGCGATGAACAGCAAACCCAGTGTTTTGTTGCCCCACCACGCCATGAGAGCGGTCTTGCTGGCCAGCCTTAATCCGATCCTCGCATATAATAAAAGAGCGAGCATGGTGCCCACCGTGACCCCGGCAGAAAACAGGGCGATGGAACCGTATTCGAGGTCAATCCATTTGTTGCTCGCAAAATAGCTCGACCAGAAAACCCAAAAGGGTATTACAAAGACGTTCAGTCCGCCTACCATCACACCAAGCGCAACATTTGTAGCAGCATGCCTCCGGGCGCTTTCCTTTTTCGGAAACAGCCTATCCTTCGTGAAAAAAAAGATTCCAAGCAACAAGAAAAGAGGAGCCGCGCCATACTGGATGAACACGCTGACCATCTCGTTTTTCATAAACAGCTTGCTGAACAGCACCGCCACAAACGACTGGAAAAATTCAACAAAGGAAGCTGCTCCTGCAACGATCACGCTGTCGCGGAATGATTTCCGCGCGGCAGTGTCCATCACGGTGATGCTGATGACGCCCGGAGGCAGCGACCCCGCAAAGCTCACCGCTATGCCAAGCAGAAAATGGATTAAGGCGTCACTCATGATTACTCCTCATGATTTCGCCCAACTTTTTCTTATAATCCAAATATGCCCTGAGCTTGGCGACTCCTTCCGCCAGCGGCATGTATGGAATTCCGTTGCGATGATTAATCCGGCTCACCTCATCAATGATTTTCCATTGCCGCAGCAAATCTCCGCAAGCTCTTAATAATGGATAACCTGTTTCATATATATGTGTCGGCTCGCCCCCGGCACCATTCAACTCAACAATCTTGACATTCCCTGTTTTCACATCCTCCGGCTTCTTGCACTTTACGTCAAAGCGGAAAATATTCATGCCGGAAATCCGGCTGGCGATATTGTCAAAGGCTGACGTCATCGTCTCATCCGCCATATTTCGCCCATCGAAAAATGTCGCTCCCCGCACGTGGTTGCCGATCGGCTCAACCCTTACCACTTCCCCATCTGGCGGAACAAATTTCATCAATTGAGGTTTTTCCTTTTTGAAACGTTCAACTTGCAGGACGGCATGCATCTCCCTGCTCATCAATTCCAGCACTGAACTTTTGCCATCACCCGTCACGCTCAAATACCGCTTGACGGTTACCGATGTGATTGCGCCTTTTTGCTCTCCGGGCTTTTTATAATAAAGTATGTTGTACTCGTGATCATAGTCAACGTAGTCCTGAAGCAGGAAATCAACTTTGAATTTTGACAGATATTCTTCAAGCGAAGCGGCATCATCCATTTTTTCCACCAAAAATCCGCGCTCGCCAATATCCGGCTTGGCAATCAGGGGGAATTGAATACCGGCTGTTTCAAGACTTTGCAGAACCTGGCTGATTGGCGTTTCTGCTCTGATGAGAATGGTTTTCGGAATCAGCGATGGCGGCACTTTCTGCAACACGCTCCACTTCGACTCGCCAAACATGCCTCCGGTATCCACCCCGGGATTTGATGCCGTGAAGAATAGCAGCGAGCGCGCTTTCAATGCAAGCCAGATAAAATAGAAGTAAACCGGAATGTAAATGATGTAGAAGGGCCAGAATTCCCAATGCGTCAATTTGATATAATGCGGAGAAAGCTTAACGCGATTCCAGAATTTGCCGCCCACTGAATTGAAGAGTTGTTTCTGAAATAGCGTCCGCTACAAGGTCGTGATAGCGCATGGAGGCGCCCGAAGGGGATTTAACGATGCTTGTTATGCTTACTGTTTGCACCATGTCGTAACGGTTCATCACAAAATCATTCTGCCTGTCGCCTTCACCGCCAAAGCGGTGGAATTTCAAAATCTCATCCTGCCTGAAATCTTTTCTCCCCTTCAGCCACTCCCTGAACCACCCTTCCCGCTTATCCCTGACAGGCTTGGGATAGAGCGATGCTGACGACCAGATATGCGGCAGTGAAGCATCAACCTGCCTGTCGTGTTTCCGCGAGCCATCCCACCGGAACTCCATCATCTTCATATTATCATAAACAATCATGGTGAACGGTTCGATGCCGATGAAATCATAACCATTAAAAAAATCATCTATTATTTTATAGCCGAACAAGTCGAGCATCACCAGTCCGCGACTTTTGCGGTAAGGCGGCTTCCACTCGTGTTTCTCAAAAGCTCCATTCATGATGCAGGCAACGCGGTTGTGGCCGGAAATGCAAATCCAGGTGCCTCCGGCAACGGCATCTTTAGGATAAAGCAGCTTTATCCCTCCCTTCTCTTCAACCGCAGGTGGTTGCGTGGGGCGTATTTTGCTCTCGTCACGGTTGGATGTGAGAATAAAAGCATCTTTGGCAGTGGGCAAATAAGTTATGGTGCACATTGGCGCTGGCGGTACCTGACGGTGGCAGGACCAACGCCAAAATTATCAGGAACTTTAATTTCAGGAGCGATAACCCCGAGTCCGATCCTGATGATCGCCATGTGATGAATGGCGTGTTCCAGCACGTAGCTCCATTCCCGGCTGAATGAGGAAGGCACAAGCGAATAGTCATCTTCGCTTTGGCTGAAAGTTGCTTCAAGCAGAAGCGGCTTATCGGGGGGCATGTTTGCAAAATCAGCCGCAGCCTGCTCAATCACCTTCAGCGCAACAGCCGGATGCGCTTCCATCAAATTATTTCTTTCCCGCTTATCGTAATTTACCACACCGCTTCCGCTTTGCTTCAGCAGGCACTGGAAAAATTCAATCGTATGCCGCGTGTGCTGCCCGATGGTGGCGCCATTCAGATAAACGAGAGTCCGATTGTACCTGCCGTAATCTATTTGCTGAAGGAATCCGGTCAGTCCGGAGAAAATATCACGCGTTGCGTCTGAAAAATGCATCTGAGAAACGGTTTGAGTTTCTCAAATTTAGGGAGTGGGAAAAACTTGAAAATGATGTACGTCAAGGAAGCCTCCCGGAAGGGCAATGGGCAATGGGCAATAGGCAATGGGCAATGGGAAATGGACAATAGGCAATAGGCAATAGGCAATGGGCAATGGGCAATAGGAAATGGGAAATGGACAATAGGCAATGGGCAATGGGCAATGGGAAATGGGAAATGGGCAATGGGCAATGGGCAATAGGCAATAGGCAATAGGCAATGGGAAATGGGCAATGGGCAATGGGAAATGGGAAATGGACAATAGGCAATAGGAAATGGGAAAAAGGCGAAGGACGGATTTTTGTCAGTATTCCACTGACAGCGTACCTGTTTTCACACTGTTGTCGCGGGCGACAAGTTGAACAATGTATATGCCTTCCTGCAATTCCGTTTTAACCGAAATGCGGCTGCCGGCATGATTCCAATTGCTCAGATCCATTGAATAAACAACCTGACCCAACTGGTTCAGCACTTTCAGTTCCGACAACTGCTCACGATTGTTAATTTCCACCTCAAAGCTTCCATTATTCGGATTCGGAAAAATACTGATAGTTTCTTTCGGCTTTAAATCAAAAACAGAACTCGGACCGTCTGCCACTGTTGCGCTTGCCGTGGCGGTGCAGCTATTTGCATCCGTAACCACCACAGTATATGTGTCTGCAGCAAGTCCGCTGATGTCTTCCGTAGTAGCGCCATTCGACCAGCTATAGCTGTAATTGACTGTTCCGCCTGAAACAGTCAAAGCCACCGAGCCATCCGAGCCTCCGGCTGTTGAAGCAGCGGTTGCGGTTGCGGAAGCAGAGAGCGCGGCAGCCGGCTGGGTAACATTGACGGAAGCAGTTGCGGTGCAGCCGTGGTTGTCAGTCACTGTGACGGACTTATTTCCTGCAGTAAGATTATTTGGGGATGCGGAAGTGGAGCCGCCTGTCCACGCATAAATGTATGCCGGTGTTCCGCCCGATGCAGTAACCAAAGCGCTGCCGTTATTGCCACCAAAGCAACTCACAGCAGAAACCAAACTGGCTGTTGCCGTCAATTGCGGTGGATCGGTGAACGTGACCGAGGCAGCAGCCGTGCAGCCGTTGTCGTCAGTAACCGTTACGGCTGGCGAACCGGGACCCTGGCTGGTGATGGATGACGTTGTCGCGCCCGTTGACCACGAATAAGTCAGACTTCCGGTACCACCGGAGGCATTGGCGCTGGCGCTGCCGTCAGCCGCGCCAAAGCAGGTGATGTCATTGACGGTAGTGGCAATCGTGATCTGGGCAGGCTGGTTGATGGTGGTCGTTTCAGAAGCAGAACAGCCGTTGGCATCTTCAACAGTTGCCGAATAAGTTCCAGCCGGGAGATTGCTGATTGTAGCGGAAGTGCTTCCGGTTGTCCAGCTATAAGAGTATGGTGATGTTCCGCTGGAAGCAGTGACGGTGGCGCTGCCGTTGCTGCCGTTGAAGCAGCTAACATGTACTGGCGCTATGGAGGCGGATAGAGAGGATGACGATCCAACGGTGACGTTGCCGGTGTCCGCGCATCCATTGCTGTCGGTTACCGTCAGCGTATAAGAGCCGCCAATCAAGCCGGTGATAGTTGAATCTGAATCTCCATTCGACCAGCTATAAGTATATGCAGGAGTTCCGCCCGATACTGCTGCGCTGGCAGTGCCATCACTGGCGCCACAACCCGTTTCCGGGGTGGACGTGATACCCGTTATGCTCAATGCCGATGCCGGCTCGCTAATGGTTACCGAAGCCGAAGTCTGGCAGTTGCCCTGATCTTCAACCGTCACCGAATAGGTGCCGGCAGTCAGATTGGTGATGGTGGCAGAAGTGCTGCCGGTTGTCCAACTATACGAGTAAGGTGATGTTCCGCTGGAAGCAGTCACGGTGGCGCTGCCGTTGCTGCCATTGAAACAACTGACATGAGTTGGCGTGATGGAAGCCGTAAGGGATGAAGAAGAAGACCCGACAGTTACGTTATCGGTATCCGCGCATCCTTTGCTGTCGGTTACCGTCAGCGTATAAGAGCCGCCAATCAAGCCGGTGATAGTGGAATCTGAATCTCCATTCGACCAGCTATAGGTATATGCAGGAGTTCCGCCCGATACCGTAGCGCTGGCAGTGCCATCGCTGGAACCGCAGCCGGTTTCGGGGGTGGAAGTGATCCCGGTGATGTTCAATGCCGATGAAGGCTGGGTGATTGTATCGCTTGCAGCATCTGTTCCACTGTTGGCATCAGTGACAGTTACGGAAACCGGGCCGGGCGGCAATCCGATGACAGCCTGGCTTGTTGCCCCGGTTGACCAGCTATAGCTATAAGGCGCAACCCCTCCCGTCACGCTTACCGATGCGGTACCATTGCTTGCCCCGAAGCATGTTACATCCGTTACAGAAAGTGTAGCCACTGGATTCGCGCCACCGGGAATCTGCACGCTGCCGCACGTATAGGTGGGCGTTACTTCATTAAAGCCGATGTCAATCACTTCCCTTCCTGTCGGGACATCACCGAAGCATATAGCGGACTGCTGTCCGGCTGCGCCCACCACATCGAATACAATTTCGAAAATGATCGTGGAATCAGCCACGGACACACCGGTGAGCGTGCCATCATCCCACAGGTAAGACAAATTCCCGACTCCAACCTGGGTGAGTCCGAAAGAAGCCAAAGTCATTCCAGGCAATCCAAACTGCTGTATGGTATTATAGTTAACCACCGTCACATCGAACTGCAGCGAGCCCTGGCAGCTCAGAAGGCTGTCAAAATCAAACACCCTGACCGGCACGATCACCTGCGTGGAAGTTGCGCCTGTCGCTGACCCAGCGCGGAATTCGAGCGCCTGCAACGGCAGGTGCGAAATAAACAGGATGATAGCCAGCGCGAACAGTCTTGCATTGATGATTTTCATGATTAGTTCAGATTTTTTGATAATAGTTTTATCTTATCTTTCATTTTACCGACAACATTTTTATAACATCGTGATAGTTGCCTGAGCGGAAGCGAAGATAATAAACTCCCTGAGTTAGTTTATCAGATAATTGTAAACCATGCTTGCCCAGAGGCGCTCCCTCACCGATGGATATATTTTCTTCCCTTTCGCATTCAAACAACATAAAACACAAAGCCCCTCCCCGATCAGCGGAGAAGGGCTTTGTGATTGCTTAACGCTTCCGGTCAACTTCTAGTCCAATCACCTCATGCTCTTCTTCATGATATGTATCCAGGCGTCATGGAACTCGGGATTCTCTTCACGCAGCTTGAAGAGGTCAGCCAATCCCTTGTTCAGGTCTTTCGGCTGGGCGATGAACACATAGTACCAC
Organism: uncultured Chitinophagaceae bacterium; assembly: GCA_964502525.1. Lineage (GTDB taxonomy): Bacteria > Bacteroidota > Bacteroidia > Chitinophagales > CAIOSU01 > DATLYB01. The sequence goes on along the minus strand of CAZCXH010000017.1, from coordinate 5,554 downwards.
TTGCGTTTGTTGTCATACACCACGCCAGCGTCATAGCCGCGTTTCTTGAGGTCTTCCTGGAAGTTGTAGGAGTTCTGCTCGATGCGGAACGAACCGACCACCATGAAGTAGTCGCCTATGGGAGGGCCGCGCTTCACGGTAAGGTCCTTGTCCTCAACAATCCTTGTGCGCTCTTCAGGCATTTCGCCCTCCATCTGCTCCACCTTGGTCCTCGTGATGTTTACCGACTTTTCAAGTTCAGCTTTCTCGCGCTTCAGGTCATCCATCTCCTTTCTCATTTCCTGAATTTCCTTAGCCAATACGTCAGCGCCCTCCACTTTTCCTGATTTCAGCATTTCGGCATAGGTGCTGTCATCAAGTGATATTTCCATGGAGCCGATGGCATTCTCCAACGAATCTACCTTGTACTGCATGTCTTCCATCTGGTAGTTCATTTCGTCAATAATACCGAGCAGGCTGTCCTGTTCCGCCATCTTTTCGCCATAGATGCTGTCCTGCTCCATCAGCTTTTGCCGCAGTTCTTCCACTTCCTGCTTGGTAGCGGTTTCATCATCTTTCTTCTTACCGAAAATGATGCCGAGCATCACCTCGTGGGTTCCATTCTGATAATCCTGAATGTCGTTGAGCGCAAGGTCATAGGCGTAACCTATTTTCACTGCATCATGCACCTTGAAACCGCCAGCGAGTATCACGCCATAGTTATACCGGTAAAATGCGCTTAACCAAACCCAGTCTTTGTATCCGAGCTTCACCCCCGGCTCTATCTGGTAGTTGAATGCCTCCGGGAACCGCATGATGAATATCGGTTCCACGATGAATTTATCCTCAAACAGCCTGAAGCGGTTGGAAATCGTGGCGAGGTAGGTACGATCAGGAATGAAGACGGTTGAGGCATCGTTGTGGAATTTGAGGTCGGTGGCAAAAATTGAGAGAGCTGAAAAGCCGACAGAAAGATTAAGAAGATTACCCTTCGTGAAGGCATAATGCACACCTGCCGAGCCTTCAAAAGAAGCTCCGCGGTCGCCCTGCAGCAGAGGATCGCTGATGTTTGCTCCCGACTCGATTGCTTCTTCGCGGTCAAAGTTGTAATCGTTGATGCCGGCCGACAGCCCGATAGACAGGCGATGCACGTCTTCCTTAAAGTTCAGATGGTAAGCATAACTTACATTGCCCCCCCAGGTGTTGAAGGCACCGGCAATATCATTAAAAATATATAATCCGAATCCGCCTTTCTTGAAGCCCATGTCGAAGCTGCCCGCGCGCGTTTCGGGAGCGCCATTGAAATCAACCCACTGCTTGCGGTACATGAGATACAACTCAGGATTGCCGTTAAACCCCGCGCGTGCCGGATTATACACGAACCTGTTTTCAAAATTCAGCGAATACAATGCTGGCGGTTGGGCAAATCCCGCCATGCCGCAAACCAGCAAGCAACAAATGAACAATACCTTTTTCATATCAATTGATTTGAATGAATTTGTTTACCTGATAATTGAAACAGAACCTTTATACAGCCTTTCGCTGCCATCAAACCTGATCACATAATAATAAGTGCCCTGCGGAAGGTCCTTGCCGTTATAGGTTCCATCCCATGAATTGTCATAGTTCACCATGTCGTAAACCTTCGTTCCCCACCGGTCGAATATCAGCACCTGATTGTCGGGATAAGATGGAAGTATATTGGTTATATCCCATCTGTCATTCATATTATCCCCGTTGGGCGTGATGACATTCAGCGGGATCACCTGGTAATCCTCGCGCACGCCTACCTGAACCGATGATGTGAAAGTGCAGCCGTTTTCGTCAGTGACTGTTACGGTGAATGTCGTGGTTTGCTGAAGCGTGGCAATGGGGTTTTTAACATTCGGATTGGAGATGGTCGCGTTCGTCTGGTCAGCGCTCCACGCGTAGGTCCACTGGGTAGTATCTTGTCCGAAACCCGAAACCTTCGCGTTCAACTGAACCGGGAATCCTTTGCTTGTATCACCTGGTATCGCCACTGCTGTAACGGCAGGCGCGTCATAAACAAACACCGACACGCACGTATCGCTGGCGCAACCGCGCGGATCCGTAGCGGTAACGCAATAGGTGCCGGGTTCAGTCACCACCACCAGGCTGTCGCTGGTTGATTGCGGATCGTCCCATTCGTAATCGTAGGTGTCGGGCGGGTCAACAATCGCTACGAGCCTCGCATTGTCGCCATCGCAGAAGGCAAACGGCTTGGGCTGGTTGGTCGCAAAAATCTCAATCACCACCGGGTTGGCAAACACCACCGCAGCGCGGGTTACCGAATCCACGCACCCTTTGTCCGTAGTCACTGTAAGCTTTACAGAATAAACATCATCATCTTCGTAAAGATGTTTCGGGTCTTTGTCGAGCGAAGCGCCACCGTCACCGAAATTCCAGTTCCTGATGGCAATTGCGCTTGGAGGAGTCACCGTTGAAGCATCAATGAATTGCGATTCGTTGCCCCGGCATACAGAGGCGACAGAAAATTCAACGGTAGGTTTGGGATAAACTACGATTGATTTTGTCATAACGCTAACACAACCGGTGTCGCTTGTTACGGTCAGTTCCACCGGGTAGGTGCCGGCTGTTGAATAAACATGCTTTGGATTTTCACCGTTGTCATTAAACCCATCGCCAAACACCCACGAGAAAGCAAGTTCACCTGCTGAGATGGTCGAGAGATTGGTGAACTGAACAGTATCCCGTTCGCAGGCATTGAAAGTAACGAAGTTGGCGGTGGGATTCGGGAATATGGTTAGAAATTTCGTAATGTGATCAACACATCCCTGGTTGGAAGTAACAGTATGCGTCACCTGAAACGTGCCGAGGCTGCTGTATTTTTTAGGAGGATCAGGCAGCGAGTCATCCGATGCGGTTCCATCGCCAAAATCCCAATGATAGGTTAAGGAATCTCTTCCGTAAGCAATATCATCAAGATTGCCGAAAACAATAGGCTGGTCAAAGCAGGTAGCTCCAAATGTGAAGTTGGCAACGGGCAACGGGTAAACGATGATGGTGTTGCTGAAAGAATCCCTGCATCCGTCAGATGACACCGCCCTAAGCGTTACTGTAAAAATGTTGAAAGTGTCGTCATATACATAAACCGGATTGATGTCCGTGCTTGTGTCGCCATTGCCAAACTCCCAGCGATAACTTAAGGAACCGAGCGTACGGGGCGCATCAGGAACGGAGGTGGTATTGATGAAATGCGCTTGCTCACCGAGGCAAACATCCTCCGCGGTGAATCCGGCCGCAGGAACAGAGAACAGAACAACATTTTTAGTGATACGGTCAATGCAACCGTTTAAAGTGACGCTCAATTCTACCGGGAATGAAAGTCCGGGAGATGCATACAGATGCGAAGTATTTTGCCCGCTTCCGCCCGAGGCATCCCCGAAATTCCAGTCATAGGAAGTTGCTCCGGGAACAGGCGCAGCGCTGAATCTTGCGGAATCCGTTTTACATGCCGTTGTGAAGCTGAAGTCGGCAAACGGAGTTATCGGAGTAAAGAAGCACCCTGATGGAGGAACACAATTGTCAGCAGTGCACGGGTCGCTGTCATCGCAAACAACGGGAGCGTATGAGCAAGTCGGGTTGACGGGATGATCATTGCAGACATCTATCGTGCAGGCATCATTATCCTCGCAGTCCAAAAGTAAAATGCTGAAATCCGCAGTGTCGGAGCAACCATTCGGATTTACTACGATAATCCTGAAATCAATGGCGCCTGCCGTGTCCAGAACCAGGTCTGCATTCGGTGGAAGTGTTGAAGCAAGAGCAATAAGGTCTGTAGTCCCGTCCCGGCCGATGTCGAGATAATACGTTGCTCCGGGATCAACTCCGGTGGAGTTATTCGTTATTCTTGTGGTGTCCCCCGCGCAGTTATTATTATATGTGAAATTCAGGTCAGGCTTGTTCAAAGTATTCTGGCAGACACCGCTTATGCAGGTATCAATTGTGCAGGGGTCGCCATCGCCACAGTTAAGCGGTGTGAAGACGCAAACACCTCCAACACAATTATCGGTAGTGCACGAGTCAGAATCATCACAGACAACAGGCGTGCTGATGCATGCGCCTCCCGAGCAGCTATCATTTGTACAGGGATCCAGATCATCGCAGTTGATCGGGTTATGGATGCAAACGCCTCCCGCGCAATCGTCAATCGTGCACAAATCACCGTCAGTGCATGAAATCGGAATTGAAAGGCATGTTCCGCTGACACAGGTATCAATGGTGCATGAATCTCCGTCATCGCACACAATCAGCGTGAAAAAGCAATCCGTAATGGCATCGCAGCTATCCAAAGTGCAGGGATCAGCGTCATCGCAGTTGGCATGGTTGGGCGTGATCACGCACCCGTTCGGGTCTGCACCCGGATCAGCAGGGTCGCATACATCATCCGTGCAGCCTACGGCATCATCACAAAGCAAATTACTATTTGTTATAACACATCCGCTGACCGGATCAGCTCCGGGATCTGCCGGATCGCATATATCAATGGTGCAACTGAAACCGTCATTGCACGCTGAGTTGTCAGGGGTGATCACACAGCCCGTAACCGGGTCTGCTCCGGGGTTGCTCGGATCGCATACATCCGACAGCGTGCATATAAACCCGTCATCGCACGTTGGGTTGTCAGGAGTGATCACACACCCCGTAACCGGATCGGCTAAGGGATTGCTCGGATCGCATACATCCGACAGCGTGCATATAAACCCGTCATCGCACGTTGGGTTGTCAGGGGTGATCACGCAGCCCGTAACCGGATCGGCTCCGGGGTTGCTCGGATCGCATACATCCGACAGCGTGCACGAATAACCGTCATCGCACGTTGGGTTGTCAGGGGTGATCACACAGCCCGTAACAGGATCGGCTCCGGGGTTGCTCGGATCGCATACATCCGACAGCGTGCATATAAATCCGTCATCGCACGTTGGGTTGTCAGGAGTGACCACACAGCCTGTAACAGGATCGGCTCCGGGGTCGCTCGTATCGCAAACATCAACAAGCGTGCAGGAAAATCCGTCATTACAGGGCGTATTATCGGGCGTGTACAAACATCCGGTGGTCGGATTCCCTGCTACCGTGTCGCACACGTCATTGGTGCAACTGAATCCGTCAGCGCACGATGGATTATTGAGCGTGTACAAACACCCGGTGGTCGGATCGCCTGCCACCGTGTCGCACACCTCATTGGTGCAGCTGAACCCGTCAGCGCAGGATGGACTATTGAGCGTGTACAAACACCCGGTGGTCGGATCGCCTGCCACCGTGTCGCACAC
>CAZCXH010000017.1:0-163 GCA_964502525.1 uncultured Chitinophagaceae bacterium | reverse complement strand
CAGCGCAGGATGGACTATTGAGCGTGTACAAACACCCGGTGGTCGGATCGCCTGCTACCGTGTCGCACGCCTCATTGGTGCAGCTGAATCCGTCAGCGCACGATGGATTATTGAGCGTGTACAAACACCCGGTGGTCGGATCGCCTGCCACCGTGTCGCACAC
>CAZCXH010000016.1:0-48201 GCA_964502525.1 uncultured Chitinophagaceae bacterium | reverse complement strand
TAAAATCAAGGGGTCAGTCTGAATTTTGGGCGCGAAAGTGTCAAAGTCGAGAGGCTGGATTAAAGGCAGGAGTTAGATGGAATTTTCAAAGGCAATTCCCCGTAATGTTCTCTGAGCTTTTTCAAAAGCCGACTATGACTTCCCCCCGAAATAGGTGTCATTGCATTCGGTGATGATCTCTTTGGAGATAGCGTTTACCGCTCCCAACACATTGATTCTGTTTTATTCAAAATTCAAAATTTCAGAATCGGACCATCAGTAAAAACTTTCGGCAACTTTTTGAAGCTGGAAGAACTTATTTCACCACGTCTTAAAAATTTTATATTTTAGTATCTTCTTCGGCATGGATCATGCCCTGTTGCTGCCGATCCGGCTGTTATTCGGGCATGCTTGAAAATAACTGAAATGAAAAATCTTCTTTTATGTATTATATAATTAATATGTATGATATAACTAACGGGACATTTCCTTCCGTATATATATAGTTTATCTCTGAATTGGGAAAGTTATTTTGGCAACATTACTAAAGTTGGTGGACGCCAGTTTTTCACGCTTGCTTCTGGATCATGCAACTTGCAGCTATACTTTGAACGGGATACATTGCGCCATTGAGCCGTTTACGGTTTATGGTTTACAGTTTGGTTTTTGTCCTGTAAACAGAAATAGAAAATGTAAGATTTTATCCCGCGCTCAGTATAAATTCTAAGCCGTTGAAGGAGGATCAACCGGTCGCTGAATCAAGGTATTTCCAAAAGATAACCACACCCACGGCAGCAGCAGCCACTGATGCAAGCAGCACCGCCCCCGCTGCGGCATCTTTGATTTTTCCCGCCTGCGGATGTTGTTCGGGTTTGACAAGGTCGGTAAGCCATTCGATGGCTGAGTTGAAGGCTTCCGCAGCCATCACCATGCCGATGCAAATCACCGCGAGGCACCATTCGGTGGCGGTGATGCTGAAATAAAACCCAAGCGCGATGACGATAACTGCCGCCAGCGCGTGAATGCGCATGTTGCGCTCCAAAGCGATGACCGAGAGGATGCCTCTTCCGGCAAAGCAGAAACTTTTGAGAAATTTGGCAATACTACCCATCAGAAAAAAATCATTCTCCGATCAACACCTTGCCCGCTTTGTTGATGAGGGCTTTTTTGTTGTCCTTCTGAACCATGGCGATGTTTCCGATGAAATCATAGGCAAACCTGAATTGCGGCTCGATGGCCACTTTCCCATTTTTGCCAACATATCCCCAAACGCCACCGATCAGCAACCCCTTCCTGACAGCGGCAAGCCCGTGTGAAAAATCATTGGCGCCATCATATTCCGGCCGAATTGCCCATTTGCCTTTCATGTCAATATAGCCGAATTTTTTCTTGTCACCGGTTCCTGTGGAGGCTGCTGCCAGCCCTTCATGGAAGGCGGATATTTCAGAAAATGCGGGCTTCACGCGGATGCCATCGGACACCAGGCCCCACAGATCTCCCTCCTTCACTTTAAAGGCTAAAACGTTACCTAAATCTTTTGATGAAGATGAAACGATTTCCTCTACCTTGTCATACACAGGCCCGATCACGACTTTGCCTTCGCGATTGATGAAACCGTATTTGCGCGCGCCATCCTTTTCAATTCCGAAAAAAGTTAATCCACCGGTGAAGCGCGGATTCACCATCTTGTAAGAAACGGAAATGGCGGTTTTTCCCGAATGGTCAATAAAGCTGAGTTTGAAATTTTTTCCATCGGCAATGCCAGCGAGCGCCAGCCCTTCGCTGAACGACCAGCCCACATCATAGTTCATCGGTATCGCAATTTTTCCTGCTTTGTCAATGTAACCGTATTTGCCCTGATTGCTGACAAGCGCGCGCCCTTCAAAGAAATCAAGGGCATACTCAAATCCCGGCTGCCGGATGATTTTTCCCGTGGAGTCAATGAACGTGAAAAGGCTGTCCATTACAATCATCCTCATTCCTTCCGATGGAAGAGCTATTGATGATGCCGGGAAATCGAGAATGGGTTGGGTTACCAACTTCCCGAAGCGATTGATAAATCCTGTTTTGCCGCCTATGGTCACAGGGGCAAGTCCGCCTTTGAATGTTGAAACTTCGATGGCGTCTTCCGGCAGCGGCACCTGCCGCCCATTCCGGTCAATCAATCCTGATTTCCCATCGAGTTGAACCAGCGCAAGTCCTTCCATGAAAGGGTAGGCGAGTTCAAACTTTGGCTCAATCACCCACTCACCGCTGGCATTAACAAAGCCGCTTTTTCCATTTTTCCTGAAAACAAAAAGATTTTCTTCCTGCATATCAACACTTGCCGTTTCGGCAGATGCAGCCGAAGTATTATCGTATTGGGCGGGAGGTGCGGATGAAGAAGACGCAGGGTTAGCTTCTGAAAAAGTCTCACCGTTTCCTGCATCTCCGGTGCAGCCGGACGTGATGAATATTTGAGATGCGGCAAAAAGTGCCGCGAAAAATTTCCTGCCAATCATCGCTTCTGTTTGTGCGAATTTCTTCAATTACCCTGAAATCCTATAACTTGCCGCCATGGATTTAAACTTGCTTGGCAAAAATGCCTTCGTGGGAGGCGGCAGCAAAGGCATCGGCAGGGCAGTTGCCATTGAACTGGCGTCACTTGGCGCAAATGTCACGTTGCTTGCAAGAAGCGCTGATTTGCTGAAACAAGTATCTGCGCAACTGGATGTATCCAGGGGGCAAAAGCATGATTTCATTGACGTGGATTACGGCAATCAAAGCGAGTTGAAACCGGTGGTTGAAAAATATCTTGCCGATGCCCGCAAAACCGTTCACGTCCTTATCAACAACACCGGGGGTCCTCCGTCCGGACCTGCCATCAATGCCAACCCGGATGATTTCATTGCCGCATTCCATAATCATCTCATCTGCAATCAAACGCTCACGCAGTTGGTTGCTGACGGCATGAAGCGCACCGGCTATGGGAGGATCATCAACATCATCTCTACATCTGTGAAGGCGCCCATCAAGGGGTTGGGTGTTTCAAACACCGTGCGCGGAGCAGTGGCGAATTGGGCCAAGACGCTTTCCTTTGAATTAGGTGAATACGGGATCACGGTCAATAACATTCTTCCCGGGGCAACCATGACCGATCGCCTCGATGAAATCATCAACGACAATGCCCGCAAAACCGGGCAAAGCCGCGATTATTTGATTGAGCAGATGAAAAAGCAGGTGCCGCTCAGAAGGTTTGCAGATCCCTCGGAGGTGGCTGCGGCAGTTGCTTTTCTCGCTTCACCAGCGGCTGCGTATATCAATGGAATCAATCTTCCGGTAGATGGAGGAAGGTTGGAGAGTTTGTGAGTTTGGTTGTGTGTTGAAAGTGGGGAGTTATCGGATTAAAAATGCGATGAATGCTTATGCTTACAAAACTATTTTCAGCAACGAACCAACAAATCCATTCCATTGCCGACAACTGATAACCGCAACTGGCCACTGCACTAATATCTCGGCACACTCGGGTCAATCTCTGCAGCCCAGGCCAGGATGCCGCCTTTTAGGTTATAAAGGTTTGCGAAGCCGTGTTTCTCTTCAAGCGCTTTAATGACGTTGGCGCTGCGGCTGCCGCTGCGGCAGTAAACCACTACTTTTTTATCACGCGAGATTTTATCGGTGGCGCTGAGGATCTTTCCCATAGGAATTAACTCTCCATCCAGGTGCGCGATTTCATATTCGTACTTCTCGCGCACATCAATGAGCTGGAAATTCTCGTTGCGGTCGCGCATTTCTTTTAGCTGCTTCACCGTCACCTCCTTCACGCCCTGCAACCCGCGTTTTTCCTCTTCCTCTTTCAGCGGCATGCCGCAGAATTGTTCGTAGTCAATCAGTTTTGTAATTGCAGGGTTCGTTCCGTTCAATGGGTTATTAGGATCTTTTTTGAATTTGAAAGTACGGGTTTGGAACATAAGCGCATCAAGCGCAAACATCTTTCCCACCAGCGGCTCGCCCAGCCCGGTAATCACTTTAATCGCTTCATTCGCCTGTAGGCAGCCGATGATGCCCGGCAGCACACCCAGCACACCCCCCTCCGCGCAACTGGGCACCAAACCCGGAGGTGGCGGCTCGGGATAAAGGTCGCGGTAGTTTGGCCCGAATTCTCCATTCGGATATTTGTAATTGAACACCGTCACCTGCCCGTCAAAGCGGAAGATGGAAGCATACACATTCACTTTCCCCAACAGCACGCAAGCATCGTTCACGAGGTAGCGGGTCGGAAAATTATCCGTGCCATCAGCGACAATATCCCAGTCTTTGAAAATCTCCAGCGCGTTGGATGAGTTGAGATGCGTGTTATAGGTCGTGATGCTGATGAAAGGATTCAAACCGAGCAGCCTTTCTTTTGCAGCTTCAACTTTTGGCTTTCCAATATCCTTCGTGGTAAATAAAACCTGCCGCTGCAAATTGCTGTCGTCCACCTTGTCGAAATCAACGATGCCGATGTTCCCCACGCCCGCTGCTGCGAAATACAGCAATGCCGGGCTTCCCAAGCCGCCCGAGCCAATCACGAGTACCCGCGCGGCCTTCAGCTTTTTCTGCCCTTCTATATTAAATTCCGGGATAATAAGGTGGCGGCTGTATCGCTCGAGTTCTTCTTTTGAGAATTGAATGTTTTGTTGTCCGTTATTCATGTTTGCAACCATTTAAAAGCTTTGTTATAACGTTAAAATCCAACGTCTAAGTCGGAAGATATTAGACGTTAGATATTAGAAGAGACCCCCCGCTATCGCAGGAACAATGCTCACCACCGTTTTCTCATCAATGCCCGTCCTCACATCGTCCAGATGCTTGATGTCATCTTCGCCCACGAATATCTTGATGAACGAACGCAACCGGCCGTCACCTCCATACAGGTGTTCCTTCAAACCGGGATACCTGGCGGTTAGTTCACTGATCGCATCGCCCACGGTTTTGGCGGATGTAGTGTAGCGGTTGGCATTATCGGTGAATTTTCTCAATGGGGTCGGAATAATAATTTCAGCCATAAGGATTGCAGTTTAGATTTGATAATGAAAAATCAATTATTGCCTATTTTAATCAAGTCCTTCATGTTCAGTTCTTCCTTGAACACCACCTTCTCCTCCGTAAATTTTCCTTCCGACAGCCTCCATGAACGGAAGTCAACGGCTTTCGCTTTTTTCACGGAAACAATTACATAAGAAAAATACGGCATCGCCACTTTCAGGTCGTGCTCTGACGGGATAGCCGGATGTTCGGGATGCGAATGATACACACCGAGCAGGATCAGCCCGTTGTTATCGGCATATTCTTCGGCTTTCATGTAATCGAGCGGTGAAATTTCGAACCTGCGCTCGCGGTTTTCTTCCTTAGTGTTGTTGACCGGTTCTGCGCGGGTGATGATGCGCTTGCCGTTTTCCTCCTTGCCATACATGAATCCGCAGCATTCGTGAGGGTAAGCTTTCTGCCCGTCATCCTGGATGATCAATTTCACCGTATCGGTAATTGTGACTTCCATTAAAATTATTTTATCAGTTCCCTTAATACTTCCGGATAGTTGCTGCCGTGATCCGGGAAGACCGTCACCACTACGCCTTTCTCAATTTCATTGGCCACTTTCAATGCTCCGGCCAGCGCCCCGGCTGCTGACGGGCTTAGCAGCAACCCCGTTTTTTTTGCAACCTCCTTAACAACCCTGTAGGCGTCTTCGGTTGAAACATCGAGATTATTGTCTGCTACTTTATCATCATATATTTTCGGAATCTTTGCCGTTTCCAGATGCTTCCACCCTTCAAGCCCATGCAGTGCGGAATCCGGGTGCAAAGCTACCGCTTCAATGCCCTTCTTTAACTCCTTCAGCTTGCGGCTGGTTCCAATGAATGTTCCGGTAGTGCCAAGGGCTGCCGCGAAGTGCGTCAGCGTGCCGTTAGTTTGCCCGAAAATTTCGTGTGCGGTTGTTTTGTAATGCGCTCTCCAGTTGCTGTCGTTGGCATACTGGTCGGCATAAAAATATTTGTCGGGATATTGTGTCATCAGTTCAAGCGCTTTCTCCTGCGCCCCGTCAGTGCCGTCAAACCGCGATGTGTAAACGATGTCAACGCCATAATATTTAAGCGCTGAAATTTTTTGCTCGGAAGCATTTTCAGGAAGACACAAGGTCACCGGAATGCCAAGAGCGGCTCCGATTGCGCCATAAGCCACTCCGGTGTTGCCGCTGCTCGCATCTAACAGGTGTTTGCCGCCATCAAGGTTTCCGGCATGAATTGCATCTTTGATGATGCTGAAAGCCGGCCGCGCCTTCACGCTGCATCCCATCTGCGTCCATTCAAGCTTAGCCCAGACGGAAACAGCCGGATTATCAATAAAGCCATGTATCGGGAACAAGGGAGTATTCCCGATAAAAGGCTCAATTTCTTCAATCCGCCTTAACAATCCTGATTTTTGCTCTTCAACCAGCATAAACTAAAAAGCCCCCCCGACTTTATTCAGGAAGGCTTACATCTTTCTTTTTTATTTGACTTGTTCACAGACGCTGCCCACCTAAAACGTGTTACAACAACAGGTCAAAACGGTGGTTCTGTGAATCATGACGGCAAAGTTAGAGTGCGCGGTCAAGAAAAGCAAGAATACATTCCACCGCTTCCAAACGCATAAATTTGCTTTCACACCTTCCGTACATTGAGCCGCCACGTCCTTCACGTTGATTTTGATTTCGATTTCGAACTGCTTTCCATCATTTCTCCGCTCCGGGATTACCGCCTGTGCCATCAAATCAACAGGCATCTTCAGCTTGACTTTGTCCGAATGAATGATTTGGAAATCACCAACGAGAAAAAAAGAATCCAGGCGCAGTTTCCCGTTTTCACCTACGAAGATGAGATCAACTTCCTTCAGTATTTCCTTATCGGCAACAAATGCGCGGGTTTTCACCTGATCCCGGAAATGAAAGAGGTTGACTATTTCCTCATGATGCGAGGGGATGCCGCTGGGATGGTGAAAGCGGATATTATGAGCAGGCTTAAAAAACTGAGCGACATTCAAACCTTGTTTGAAGTGGAGCCTAAAAACCTTAAATCTAAAAACAACCTGATATTCGAATGATCCGCAGTTTCAACAGAACTAAAATCATCGCGACCGTTGGACCTTCTTCGCGCAGCTACGAGATGCTCCTCGAATTGGTGAAAGCCGGTGTGGATGTTTTTCGGATCAATTTCTCTCATGGAAGCCACGAGGAACATAAGGCGACCATCAGCCATATCCATAAAATAAATCAAACCCTCGGCATGCACATCGGCATCCTGGCCGACCTGCAGGGACCGAAAATCAGGATTGGCGAAGCCGCGAAGGGAACGGTGCTCGTAACAAATGCGATCGTTAAGATCACGAACAAGGAAATTATCAGTACGGATGAGGAAATTTTTGTGAACTACCAAAAGCTGCCCAGGGAAGTGAAAGCGGGGCAAAAAATTCTGATTGATGACGGAAAAATTGAATTGCAGGTGCTGGAAACCAATCGAAAGAATTTAATTGCCGCTAAGGTGGTCCATGGAGGAGAGCTGTTTTCAAGAAAGGGAGTGAACCTGCCGAACACAAAGTTGTCGGTGCCTGCGCATACGGAAAAAGATCTGGCTGACCTGAAATTCGCCCTTGAGAACAAAGCGAACTGGATTGCAATTTCATTCGTACGGTCGGCTGAAGACATTGCCCGTATCAGAAAGCATATTAAGAATAAAAACGAGGTGAAGGTGATGGCTAAGGTTGAAAAGCCGGAAGCCATGGACCACATTGATGACATCATCCGCGAGGCTGATGCCATCATGATTGCCCGCGGTGATTTGGGTGTGGAGGTGCCGCTGGAGAAAATGCCGTTCATCCAGAAATCCATTGTGCGCAGGTGCATCCGCGCATCGAAGCCGGTGGTCGTTGCTACGCAAATCCTCGACAGCATGGTTGCGCATCCGCGTCCCACGCGCGCTGAAATCAATGATGTTGCCAATGACATGATTGACGGGGCTGATGCGCTGCTGTTAAGCAATGAAACCTCGGTGGGGGCGCATCCGGTGAAAGTGGTGGAAACATTGGAGCGCATTATGAAATACGTGGAGACGAAAGAGGTGGTATATAATAAAAATCTTGTGCCGCAGCAGAAATCCGCATCATTTTTGTCGGATGCGGTTTGCTACAACGCCTGCAGGATTGCCGAAGAGGTGAAGGCGAAAGCCATTGTCGGCATGACGCGCTCCGGTTATACTGCATTCATGCTGTCGAGCTACCGCCCCCATGCCAAGATTATTATTTTCACCGACAATCTCGCGCTGCTCGAAATTCTGAGCGTGTCATGGGGGGTTTATCCGTTTTACTATGATAAATTCGTGAGCACCGATGAAACCATCAACGATGTGATTCAGATTTTGAAAGAAAAGAATTTAGTGAATCCGGGAGATATCGTGGTAAACACCGGAAGCATGCCGATTCATAAACAGTCGAGAACGAATATGCTGAAGGTGACCATGGTGGACTAAAGAAACCTGAACCGATAAATCAAAAATTGATGACTATTAATACATCTCTTTTGGCGGAAATCGCAGAAACAGCGGGCGCGCCAGGCTACGAGGAACGCGTCAGAAAAATCGTTTTGCGAGAAGTGAAACCTCTTGTTGATGAGGTGACCATTGATACGATGGGCAATGTCATCGCGCTGAAAAAAGGGAAAACCAAGAAGAAAGCGATGGTAGCCGCCCACATGGATGAAATCGGATTCATGGTGAGCCACATTGATGACAATGGCTTTCTGCGATTCACCACGCTGGGTGGTTTCGACCCGAAAACGCTCACAGCACAGCGCGTGATTGTTCATGGGAAAAAAGATTTGATTGGCGTGATGGGCTCAAAACCGATTCATGTGATGACACCTGACGAAAGAAAGAAAAATGCCGAGCTGACCGATTTTTTTATTGACATGGGCTTGCCGAAAAACGAAGTTGTTAAATATGTTGAGGTGGGAAATCCCGTCACGCGCGAAAGGAAGCTGATTGAAATGGGCGACTGCGTGAATGTGAAATCATTGGACAACCGCGTTTCGGTTTTCATTTTGATTGAAGCATTGCGTGAATTGAAGAAACCGGCCTGTGACGTATATGGAGTTTTTACCGTGCAGGAAGAAGTCGGTATTCGCGGAGCGCAGGTGGCAGCGCATCACATCGAGCCTGATTTCGGATTTGGGTTGGACACCACCATCGCTTATGACGTTCCCGGAGCCAAGCCCGAAGAGATGGTTACCAAGCTCGGCAAGGGCGTGGCGATAAAAATGATGGACAGCTCGGTGATTTCAGACGCCCGCATGATCGAGTTCATGAAGAAAACCGCTGCTAAGCACAAAATCACCTGGCAGCCCGAAATCCTGATTGGCGGGGGAACCGACACTGCCGGGATGCAGCGCATGAGCCCGCGCGGTGTGATTGCCGGATGCATCTCCATCCCCACGCGGCACATTCACCAGGTAATCGAGATGTCGCACAAGAGCGACATTCGTGGGGCGATTGACCTGCTGAAATATTCGCTGCAGGAGTTGGATGGGTTCGACTGGAGTTTTAAGTAATTTGCTGATTAGTGGATGAGCCTGTTAAAATTTGATTGGCGCATCGGCCATCAGCAAATTTTCAAATCGAAACCATGTGGCTCGAACAAAACAACCAGCTCTACCGCAAATTCGAGTTCAAAGATTTCAGCGAAGCCTTTGCTTTCATGACGCGAGTGGCGATGCTTGCGGAGAAGCACAACCATCATCCCTATTGGACGAATGCGTGGAACAAGGTCGAGATTTATCTCAGCACCCACGATGCCGGAAACATCGTTACCGAAAGAGACCGTAAATTGGCGGCAGCGATTGACAAGCTTTTGTGACGGTTTGTGGTTCGTGGTTTGTTGTTTGTAGTCGAAACCATAACAACGGACAACGGACAACAAACGACAAACAAGCAAAGATGTACACGAAACCACAGCAACAGGATTTAATTCATCTCACGCAGCAGCTTTTGAAAGCGACCTCACCGCCCTCGCAAAAGAGTGAAGCGGAACCGCTGGCGGATGACTTGCGCAAGGTCATCAACTTTCACGACTGGAAATATTATGTGCAGAATGATGCCGTCATCAGCGATTATGAGTATGACCGGCTTTTCACATTGCTGAAAAAAACAGAAGAGCAATTTCCCGCGATTGTTACAACTGATTCTCCCACGCAGCGGGTGGCTTACGCGCTCACTAAAGAGTTTCCCGAGGTGAAACATCTCGCTCCGATGCTTTCGCTCGACAACTCTTATGACGAAGCCGACCTGACTGAATTTGACAGAAGGGTGAAAGACCTGACCGAAACTGAAAACATCGAATACTGTGTGGAACCCAAGTTTGACGGGGCAAGCATTGCTCTTGTATATGAAGATGATATGCTCGTTCGTGGCGCGACCCGCGGTGATGGCGCGGTGGGGGAGGAAATCACCAACAACGTGAAAGTGCTCCGTTCACTGCCGCTGTCGGCAAAATTTTCAAAATACGGAATCAAAAAAGCGGAATTGCGAGGTGAGGTGATTATCAACAAAGAAAAATTCCTTGCGATTAACGAAAAGCGTGTTGATGAAGGATTGCCTGTTTTTCAGAATCCCCGCAACACCGCATCAGGCGCGCTTCGCATGCAGGATGCTAAGGAGGTGGCAGGAAGAGGATTGGAGGGCTTCATTTATCATCTCGCCTATGCGGTTGATTCGCATGGGAAAAATATATTACGCGACAAAATCAAAAAACACAGCGACACGCTTGAGATGCTCTACGAATTGGGTTTCAAATCTCCGTTCGAAATAAAAAAAGTCTGCGGCACTATCAGGGAAGTGGCGCAGTTCTGCGAGCGCTGGCAGGAGAAGCGCGATTCTTTTCCTTATGAGATTGATGGCATGGTGGTGAAGGTGAACGAGTTCCGCTTGCAGGAGTTGACGGGCGCCACTTCGCACCATCCGCGATGGGCGATGGCTTACAAATTCAAAGCGCGCCAAGCCACCACGCGGTTAAACAATGTTTTTTTCAGCGTGGGAAGAACGGGCGCCATCACGCCCATCGCGCAAGTGGAGCCGGTGCCGCTGGCGGGCGTTACGATTTCAAACATTTCTCTCTTCAATGAAGACATCCTGAAAGAAAAAGACGTCCGCATTGGCGACATGGTGCTCATTGAGCGGGCGGGCGATGTGATTCCTTACATTGTGAAATCCATTCCGGAGGCAAGAAAGGGCAATGAGAAGATTGTCCACTTTCCGAAGGAATGTCCTTCGTGCAAATCGAAGCTGGTGAAGGAAGAAGGCGAAACCATCATCCGGTGTGTGAACATTAACTGCCCGGTGCAGGTCGTGGGGCGCATCATTCATTTCTGTTCGGGTGGAGCGATGGATATTCGCGGGCTTGGCGGTGCATTGGTTTATAAATTCTTTGAAGCGGGTTTGCTGAAAAGCATAGCGGATGTTTACCGTCTTGATTTCGACAAAATCAAAGTGATGGAAGGGTTCGGGGAAAAATCAGTTTCCAATCTGCGGAACGCCATCGAAGCCTCTAAAGTCCAGCCGGTTCAGCGGGTGATTTACGGCTTGGGAATTCGTTATGTTGGAGAAACCACCGCGAAAACCCTGGCGAAAAATATCAACCACCTGCTCGACCTGAAGGATAAAACCGTTGAGCAACTAGAAGAGATGGAAGATATCGGTCCGAAAGTGGCGGGTGCGATTGCCGAATTTTTTCAAAACAAAGACAACACCGGCCTGATTCAGGAACTGGAAAAGCTGGGCGTGAACATGATTGCTGATAAAACGTCAACTGTTAAGGCTGATAAATTGCACGGGCAGACTTTTCTGTTCACCGGCACGCTGGAGAAATTTTCACGAGATGAGGCGGAGAAGATGGTGGAGGATTACGGAGGTAAAAACGTAAGCTCTGTAAGTTCAAAGCTGAATTATCTCGTAGCAGGAAATTCACCCGGCAGCAAATTGGAGAAGGCAAAGAAAATAACCACCGTGAAAGTTATTAACGAAGATGAATTTTTAGAAATGGTGAAAAAATGATTTCATAAATTCGCAGCAACACCGATATCATGCTTGACATTTTAGCGCAGGAAGTCACGCAAACTGAAACCTTCACCGACACGGTTGAGGAAATCGTAGAGGTTAAAACCCTTGTCGTCCATAATGATGAGGTGAACACCTTTGATTGGGTGATTGAATCGCTGATGGAAATTTGCGGTCATTCCGAAGAGCAGGCGGAACAGCTCACGCTTATTATCCATTTCAAGGGTAAGGCAATCGTGAAGGAAGACACTTACGAAGCGCTTTCACCGATGAAATCAGGTTTAACCGACCGCGGCATCAGCGCCACCATTCAGTAGTCATTGAATAAACTCCTGATTTTATTTTCTGTTTTGATTCCGCTAACCGGAAAATCACAGCGTGTTTATCACCTCAGCTACAAGCTTGATATTCCACTTGGAGCCGCTGCGCTGGGAACGCTCACCCCCGCTTTCTTCCTGTCCAAAACCAATCATGCGCCTGCGCTCAGCGAGCTTCCATCGCTGAGCAGGAATGACGTCTTGAAGTTTGACCGCAGCGCGACATACCGGTGGTCTCCTCCTGCGGCAACCGCCAGCGATGTGCTGATGTATTCCTCTGTTGCAATGCCGGGTTTGTTGTTCATCAATAAAGAAGTGCGTCAGGAACGCTATGTTTCTTTATTATATGTTGAAACAATGTTGCTTACAGCGGGAGTCACCAACCTTGTCAAGGAATTGGCGCACCGTAACCGCCCTTACGTTTACAATGAAAAGGTTCCGGACGAAATGAAAACGAAGAAAGAGGCAGCCCGATCATTTTTCTCGGGACACACATCATGGTCTGCCAGCGCCATGTTTTTCATGGCAAAGGTTTACTCAGATTTGAATCCCGATTCGCGGCTGAAACCGCTGGTATGGACTTCGGCTGCCGTGCTGCCAGCGGCCACCGGGCTATGCCGCTATCTGGCGGGAAAACATTATCCCACCGATATTATTGTTGGATATGCGATCGGAGGGGCAATCGGATTTTTAGTGCCCTATCTGCATAGTAAAATTGGCGCTGCTCCGTAACATGACCGGTTCATCTGCCGGATACCGGAGGCTGGTCACTGCAAGGCTTACGGGGCGGTTTTGAATGGGGGTTGCCAATTAGTCTTACTTTTGCCTCTCATATATTGTCATGCTTGATTTTCTCAACAAGACGGTCACCAAAATCTTCGGCAGCAAATCTTCTAAGGACATCAAGGAAATAACTCCGCTGTTGGAAAAAACCAAAGCGGAGTTTTCCAAACTGTCAGGGCTTACCAACGACCAGTTGCGCGGCAAAACCGCTGACTTCAGGAACCGAATCAAAGAATACCTTGCTGAAATTGACAGCGAAATTGCCGGACACCGAAAGCAGGTGGACGACAATCCCGACATGGACCCCGATGAGAAGGAAAAAATTTACAAGGAAGTTGACCAACTCGGCAAAGACCGCGACAAGAAGTTAGAAGAAGTGCTGATGGAAATTCTTCCGGAGGCATTCGCAGCAGTGAAAGAGACCGCAAGCAGGTTTTTCAATAACAAGTCTTTGGATGCAACTGCCACCGATCTCGACCGCGCGTTATCAGTGAAATTTCCCAACATCCAAATCAACGGTGATAAGGTGACCTACCAAAACCAATGGATGGCTGCGGGGAATATGATCACCTGGGATATGGTGCATTACGATGTGCAGTTGATTGGCGGCATGGTGCTGCACCAGGGCAAGATTTCCGAAATGGCGACAGGCGAAGGAAAAACGCTGGTTGCAACGTTGCCGGCTTATCTGAATGCGCTTGCAGGGCTGGGAGTTCACATCGTCACCGTCAACGACTATCTCGCGCGAAGGGACTCCGAGTGGATGGGTCCGATCTTCCAGTTTCTCGGAATAACGGTTGATTGTATTGACAAATACCAACCTCATTCTCCCGATCGCAGGAAAGCTTACAATGCCGACATCGCTTACGGCACCAATAATGAATTTGGTTTCGACTATCTGCGTGATAATATGTCGCGCGCTCCTGAAGAACTGGTGCAACGCAAACTCCACTTTGCGATGGTGGATGAAGTTGACTCCGTGCTGATTGATGATGCGCGAACTCCGTTGATTATTTCAGGTCCCGTTCCGAAAGGTGACCAGCAGGAATTTTATAATCTGAAACCGCGCATTCAAAAGTTGGTGGATGCTCAAAAGAAATCCATAAATATTTTTCTTACCGATGCCAGAAAACTGATTGAACAGGGAAAAGACGATGAGAACACAGGCGGGTTGGCATTGCTCCGCGCCCATCGCGGACTTCCCAAAAACAAGGCGCTTATCAAATACCTTAGTGAAACGGGTGTGAAAGCGGTTCTTCAAAAATCTGAAAACTATTATCTGCAAGACCAGCAGAAGAACATGCCGAAGGTGGATGAAGAGTTGTATTTCGTAATTGATGAGAAAAACAATAGCGTTGAGCTGACCGAAAAAGGGATCAATCTGATTACTGAGGCGGGTGAGGATGCCAGGTTTTTCATCATGCCTGACGTAGGTTCTGAAATTGCGGCAATAGAAAGGGAAAATATTGCTGCGGAAGAAAAAGTGCAGAAGAAGGACAAGCTCATGCAGGATTTCGCCATCAAGTCCGAGCGCGTGCACAGCGTTCAGCAGTTGCTGAAGGCGTATGCGCTGTTTGAAAAAGATGTGGAATATGTGGTGATGGACGGCAAGGTGAAAATCGTGGATGAGAACACCGGACGTATCCTCGAAGGCAGAAGATATTCCGATGGCTTGCACCAGGCGATTGAAGCAAAGGAGAACGTGAAGGTGGAAGCCGCCACGCAGACATTTGCTACGGTGACGCTTCAGAATTATTTCCGCATGTATCACAAGCTGGCGGGCATGACGGGAACTGCGGAAACAGAAGCAGGCGAGTTCTGGCAGATATACAAGCTCGATGTGGTGGTGATTCCAACGAACAAATCCATCATCCGCAATGACATGGAGGATATGGTTTACAGAACCATCCGTGAAAAATATAATGCGATAATTGCAAATATTCTCGAAGAACGCGGCAAGGGAAGACCGGTGCTGGTGGGAACCACCTCGGTGGAAGTGTCGGAATTGCTGAGCCGCATGTTGAACATGAAAGGCGTGAAGCACAACGTGCTCAACGCCAAGCAGCATCAGCGCGAAGCTGAAATCGTAGCCGAGGCAGGCAAAGCGGGAACTGTAACCATTGCCACCAACATGGCAGGTCGCGGAACGGATATAAAACTTGGCCCCGGGGTGAAGGAAGCAGGCGGTCTGGCGATTGTCGGAACGGAGCGTCATGAATCGAGGCGCGTTGACCGTCAGTTGCGTGGTCGTTCAGGGCGTCAGGGCGATCCGGGTTCATCCATCTTTTTTGTTTCGCTGGAAGACAACCTCATGCGCCTGTTTATCCCCGAGAGCGTTGCCAAGCTGATGGACCGCATGGGATACAAAGAGGGCGAAGTGATTCAGCACCGCATGGTTACCAACTCCATCGAGCGCGCGCAGAAGAAAGTGGAAGAAAACAACTTCGGTATCCGCAAGCGGCTGCTCGAATATGATGACGTGATGAACTCGCAGCGCGAAGTGATTTACACCAAGCGCAAGCACGCGCTGTTCGGTGAAAGACTCTCCGTTGACCTCAACAACTCGTTCTTCAATCTTTGCGAGGATGTTACAGATCAGTTTCAGGAAGAAAGGAATTATGATGGTTTTAAATTGGATGTAATACGTCATTTTTCGGTTGACACTGCCATCACCCAGCAGGAATTTGCCGGCAAAAAAACCGATGTTCTTGCCCAAAAACTGTATGAGGAAGTGAAGGCTGCATACAAGCGCAAGTCGGAGCAGATCATCCACAACGCCATGCCGGTGCTGAAAGAAGTTTACAGGAACCGGGGTGAAACGGTGGAGAACATAATCGTTCCATTCACAGACGGGAAAAAGGGCATCAATGCGCTGGTGAATCTCAAAAAAGCGATGGACAACAACGGACGGGAGATCATCACTTCATTTGAAAAGTCCGTTTCGCTTGGCATTATTGATGACGCGTGGAAGGAACATTTGCTGCAGATGGACGATCTGAAACATGCGGTGCAGTCTGCAGTATATGAGCAAAAAGATCCGCTGCTGATCTACAAGCATGAGGCGTTTGGCTTATTTAAAAAACTGATCGGTGAAATCAACCGTGACGTCACTTCGTTTATTTTCAAGGGAAACATTCCGGTGAGAAGGGCGGAAGATGTGCGGGAAGGACGACCGCAGCAAAGAACCGACACGAGCAGGTTAAGAGAAGGACGGGAGGATACTTCCGGAATTGTGGGTGGAAATGGTGCGAATGGCAACGGGCAACGCCAGCCGCAGCAGCGGGAACCAAAAAAATTGGAACCTGTTCGCGTGGAGAAAAAAGTAGGTCGGAATGACCCTTGCCCATGCGGCAGTGGCAAAAAATACAAGCAATGTCATGGAAAGGAAGAAGCATAAAAAAGGGTATAAAATTCCGGCATAAAACCACCTTAAAAGCCTTGACTGTCAAGGCTTTTTTTAATGTCTTTCCCCATCGTTTTATCGGTTTACTTTGTTCTTTTTGTACATTTGTTGTATCCTGAGTTAAAATTTTGTACCTCAGTTTGCACCTCACTTACATATGAGCCTTCGTTCGTTAATCCAGCAGCGGAATAATAATCTTCGATCACCTTTTTTTATGATGACTATTTTGTACTCACAAAAGGACTATTCAGCAGCCGGGATGGCGATTGAGTACAAGCAATTGACCAGGGCTAAAAGATTTATGTGATCCCTATGCACTACGGCAGAGTCGAACAACCTGAGTTAGCAACGCAACGAACAAGTGATCTCTGCAAACTGAAAGATTTTCCTGACGACTATATCGAAAAACGAATGAGGAGTAAAGCTATCCGTGAGGAACTGACTGAAGAATGGAAGAATTGAGGAGTGAGGGAATAAATGAGAATGCAATCCTTACCGCAGAAATTCCCAAAGCAACTTTCAGGCTGACTCCACGTGACTACAAGAAACTGAAAGGACTGAAAAGCCAGAACCTGCGCGACCACATGACAGACCTCGAACTGATTTTCTTCATACCGGGCGAGGTATCAACCACAGAAATCGTGAAGCAAAAAAATCCTGTAGGATTCATGGAGAACAAAAAAGCAGCGTATCAGGGCGAAAAAATTGCGGGTGACGCTCGAAAAGCATTGGAAATCGAAAGTGGCAAGAGCGTTGTTTCGCCTGCAAACTATTTACCGGAAGCAAAGAAGAATAAAGCGTTAAATCCAGGAAAAAGAAATAGCCCTCAAACGGTATCCCACATTGTCGTTTTCTTTCGAAGCGCATTTTTTTACTTCAAATTCAGCCACTGCATTCGCCATAAGTAAGTAGCATTAGTCATTGGTGAAATGCTCCAAACACTATAAATTACGCTCCTAATGACCGAATGACCACTGAATGACAACGAGTGACCACCGAGTGACCACCGAATGACCAATGACCAATAACCAATGACCAACAATAAAATCTACCAATGGCAGATGACCGAACTTGACAAGGAGTTCAAGTTAGCGGAAGGCAATTATCCCGAAGTGAAAGAAGGCGAGGCGCTGGTGAAGGTCGCGGGCTGCGGAGTATGTCACACCGATTTGAGTTTCTGGCATTACGGAGTGCAGACAAAACAGGCGCTGCCGCTCACGCTCGGGCATGAAATCAGCGGAACAGTGGTGGCTGGAGATGCAAAATGGCTGAATAAAAAAGTGATTATTCCTGCTGTGCTCCCCTGCGGTGAGTGCGAGTTGTGCAGAAAAGGAAGAAGTAACATCTGCCGCAGCCAACTGATGCCCGGCAATGATTTTCACGGAGGCTTTGCCTCGCATATTAAAGTGCCGTCAAGGTTTTTGTGCGAAGTATCTGAAAGCGTTTTGAAAAAATATTCCCTTGAACAACTTGCTGTGATTGCCGATGCCATTTCCACGCCTTACCAGGTTATAAAAAAATCAGAACTGGAAGCGGGCGATTTGGCGATTGTAATTGGCGTGGGCGGTGTGGGGATTTACGGGGCGCTCATTGCAAGAATTTTCGGAGCGAAGGTTCTTGCGCTTGACATCAGCGATGAAAAGCTTGCCACCGCAAAAGAAAACGGAGTGGACGCCACGCTCAATATCAAGGGGCTGGATGTAAAAACAGTGAAAGAAAAAGTGAAGGAAATCGCGAAAGAAATCAAAGCTCCGAAATTCGGGTGGAAGATTTTTGAAATCAGCGGCACGAAAGCCGGGCAGGATTTGGCGTTTAATCTCCTCACCTATACTTCGACACTTTCAATTGTCGGCTTCACAATGGATAAGGTGGAAGCGCGTCTCAGCAACCTCATGGCGTTTGACGCGAAACTCATCGGCACGTGGGGCTGCCGCGCGGAACTCTATCCGGAAGTGCTCGATTTGATTGCAACTGATAAGCTGAAGATTTCCCAATTCGTGCAGACATTTCCGATGAGCAAAATCAATGAAGTGTTTAAGAATACTTTGGAACACAAATACAGCAAGCGTTCGGTGCTGGTGCCGGATTTTTGATTAGTCATTGGTTATTGGTCAGTAGTCATTGGTCATTGGTCAGTGGTCATTAGTGATTAGGAATTAGGAATTAGGAATTAGGAATTGAAATTGGAAAACTGAAAATGAAGGAAATCAATGAATACAGATATGAACCGCCAATAAAATCAAGATTTTCCAATGACCATTAACTAACCACCAATCACTAATGACTAATGACTAATGACTAATGACTAATGACCAACCCTCAATCACTAATGACTACTGACCACTGACTAAATGACAATAACCATTGAATGACAACCGAATGACTAATGACTACTGACCAATGACCACTGCCACTAAAACCCTAAAAACAAAATCATGTTAAAAAACCACAATCTCACTGATGTAAAATATCGTGAAATCATTTTCGAAAAACGACCGTGCCTCAATCATGACGGCACACCCGTGAAGGATTTGTACAACGCATGGATTATCCTCAATAATCCTAAGCAATACAATTCATACACTACGCAGGCGGTGAAAGAAATTATTCTCGCCTTTGGCGAAGCATCCAACGACCGCAGCGTGGTAACGGTTGTCTTTACTGCCGTTGGCGACAAAGCGTTTTGCACGGGCGGCAACACGAAGGAATACGCGGAATACTATTCGGGAAATCCACAGGAGTATTCGCAATACATGCGCCTGTTCAACGACATGGTGAGCGCGATTCTGAAATGCGAGAAACCTGTCATCAACCGCGTGAACGGAATGCGCATCGGTGGGGGACAGGAAATCGGCATGGCGTGCGACTTCAGCATCGCCAGCGACATGGCGCGCTTCGGGCAGGCGGGACCCAAGCATGGCAGCGCGCCCATTGGCGGGGCAACGGATTTTCTGCCGCTTTACGTTGGCGTGGAGCGGGCAATGGCTTCACTCACTTTATGCGAGCCATGGACTGCTCACCAGGCATATTACTTCGGAATGATTACCGACCTCGCACCGGTGCTGAAGCTAAACGGAAAATTCATTCCCAACCCGATGGTGGTGCTGGATAAAATCACCGATGAATACGGGCGGCTGGTTTTCGGCACGATGAAAATTGGTGATGAATTGAAAAAAGCGAAAGAGATAATCGCTGCTGCGGAAACTGATTTGTCACAACTTGATGCAGCGGTAAATAAGCTGGTTGCCAAAATCCTGCACACGTTTCCCAACTGCATGAACAAAACCATCAGTGAAGTGCGCAAGTTCAAGCTGGAGCATTGGGACAAAAACAAAGAGAGCAGCCGCGAGTGGCTTGCGCTCAATATGATGACCGAGGCGAAGGCGGGATTCCGGGCGTTCAACGAAGGTCCGAAAGACAATCGTGAAATAGATTTCATCAGGCTGCGCCAGTTGCTGGCAGAAGGGAAAGAATGGGATGATGAAATGCATCGCATGATTTCACCGCAGTTTCAGAATGTTGGAAGTCATTAGTCATGGGTTCTCGCATATTGTCAGTCGGACATTAATGAAAGATGGTGATTTGAACTTATAAATCTGTCGCAATGGAAAAAACAACAAATACGGTAAGCTGCCCAAATTGCGGTGCGGAAATTAATGTAAGCGACATGCTTTATCATCAGATACAAGAGCAATTAAAAAAAGACTTTGAAGCGAAGGATAAGGATTACCAGAAAAAATTGAAGGAACTGCAAACTGACAGAGCGCAAGTTGAAAGAGAGAAGGAAACAATGCAACAGCAGGTTGACAGCGCTGTAAAAACGAAATTGAATTCTGAAAAACCCAAACTTGAAAAAAATATTCGTCAACAAATAGAGGAGGAGAAATCAGGGCAGGTAAAATTGCTTGAAGATGAAGTAAAAGCGAAATCCGAACAATTAAAAGACTTTAACAAAACAAAAGCCGACAATGCCAGATTGCAAAGAGAAAAAGAAGAATTAGCGGGCAAAATCAAAGCGGAAGAGGAAGAAAAGTTCGGTAAACTGCTTGCTTCAGAAAGAGAAAAGATAAAATCTGCTGAAAGCGAGAAGAATAAAACGGAAATGCAGAAGCTTCAAAAGATGGTTGACGACCAAAAAAAGCAATTGGAAGAAGCGCAAAAAAAGCTTGAAGCGGGTTCAAACAAATTATCGGGCGAGGTGAAGGAAATCGAACTGAGAGATTTCCTGAGAGCGACTTTTCCGATTGATGAGATTAAAGATGTTCCTTCCGGTGTAACCGGAGCGGATGTGTGCCATATTGTAAGAAATAATGTTGGACAACCAAGCGGAGTAATTCTGTACGAAAGAAAACAAACGCAGGCATTTGGCAAGGAATGGATTTCAAAACTTAAGGAGGATGGCAGACGGGTAAAAGCGGACATCTGTGTTATCGTTACAAGGACAATGCCAAAGGAGAACGAAGAAACTCATTTCAATGATGGCGTTTGGGTTTGCACTTTTGACGATATCAAAATCATCATAACCCTCCTAAGAGATGGCTTGATTAAGCAATATTCCGCGCTTGCTTCTCAGACTGACAAGGGGACAAAAGCAGAAATGCTCTACGACTATTTGCGGAGTAATGATTTTAAAAATCATATCGTTGGAATACTTGATGCTTTTAAGAAAATGGACAGGGCGCTGAACAAGGATAAAGAAGACGTACTGAAAAAATTTGCGGAAAGAGAAGCGCACATATTTCAAGCGAAGCAGAGCATTATCAGTTTCTGGGGGCGGGTTGATGGAATTGCTTCGGATTCATTGAGCCAGGAAATGCAAATGCTTGAAAATTCAACACAACCGAAGTTGTCTTAAAAATAGACATGAGTAAGATTCACGAAGACGAAATTTCAGATTTCCTTGCCGACAAACTCAATTTGAATTTTGAGAATTCAAAGTTCAAGCTGAACGGTTGGGGCGAGGCGGACAACTTTGCAAAAATTGATGACGGAGTTTATGTTTTTCTTGAAGTTGAAACAAGCCAGAAACATCCATGCACGAACGTTCTGAAACTCATGCCTTATCTGGATGAAAATAAAAACACCAGAATCTTTTTAATCCAAACTTTTTTCCCGGACAGTCTCGGATTGAACAGCAGCAGAGGAAAACTTGCTGAGTGGACAGCCTGCAAATTCAAGAGTTTTTTAGGAAAGCAATTCGGCTACTACAAATTGGTTATCGCCCACGACTTCTCAACCAATGAACTGAGCAAACTAAAGAATAAAATCACCGCATGGCAAATAACAAAAGATATTCAATGATTAACAGCCCATGTCTAATAACAACCGAATGACAACAGAGTGACAACCGAATGACTAATGACTAATGACCAATCCCCAATGCACAATAAACTAACAACTTCGTACACCCACAACAACGCAGTAGCTGAAATTATCCTCGATGATGGCAAAGGCAACGTGCTCGACCATATCATGATGGAGGAACTGCAAAATGCGTTCAATGAGTTTGCAAATAAGCCTGAGTTAAAACTCATCACCTTTGAAGGCGCAGGCAAGCATTTCTCTTTTGGCGCCAGCGTGGAAGAGCATCAAAAAGAATATGCCGCAGCGATGCTTCGCGGATTTCATCAACTGTTTTTTTCATTGCGCGATTTAGCAATTCCCACCGCAGCGCTCATCAGCGGGCAATGCCTGGGGGGAGGAATGGAACTTGCCATCATGTGCAATTTTCTTTTCGCGGATAAAACCGCTAAACTCGGTCAGCCCGAAATTGCACTGGGCGTTTTCCCCCCGCCCGCTTCAATCATTTTGCCGGAAAAAATCGGCTTGGCAAAAGCGGAAGACTTATTGCTCACCGGAAAATCCATCACAGCCGAGGAAGCAAAATCCATCGGTTTGGTGAATGAAGTGTTTGACGACCGTGCCGCCCTGGATGCAGGCGCTGACCAGTGGATTGAAAAGCACATCTTGCCGAAAAGCGCCTCCTCGCTGCGATATGCCGTGCGCGCTTCACGGGTGAAATTCAATCATGTCCTGAGCAACTTCCTCCCGCAGTTGGAAAATCTTTATGTGCATCACCTCATGGCAACGCATGACGCCAATGAAGGAATAAATTCATTTTTAGAAAAACGAAAATCGGTTTGGAAGAATTGTTAAGTAAGTCAAGAGTCATTGGTCAATAGTCAATAGTCATTAAACCAATAGCTAATAACCAATAACCAATAACCAATAGCCAATGACTAATGACCAACGACCAACGACAAAAACTGAATAACCAATGACTAACAGCTAATGACCAATAAAATGAAAACCATTAAAACAGTAGGAGTAGTCGGTGCGGGGACGATGGGTTCCGCGCTCGCTCAAAAATTTGCGCAGGAAGGATTCAACGTAATTCTTGCTGACAGGGAGATGCAGTTTGTTGAACGCGGATTGAACGGCATAAAGACAACGCTGAATGAAGGCGTTGAGAAAAAGGTTTTCACTTCCGAACAGACGAATACAATCCTTTCTCGCATCACAGGCACGGCTCGCCTCAATGATTTGAAACCCTGCAACCTGATTATTGAAGCCATCTTTGAAGATTTCAACGCGAAAAAAGATTTGTTCAACAAGCTGTCCGATATTGTTCCCAGCGATACGATTCTTGCAACCAATACCTCCTCTTTTTCCGTTACTGACCTTTCCTCTGTGGTGAAAAATCCCAGCCGCTTCATCGGGGTGCATTATTTCTATCATGCCGCAAAAAACCGGCTGGTGGAAATTATTCCCGGAGAAAAGACTGCGCCTGAAGTTTTTGAAGCGATGAAAGTGTTCTCCATGCAATCGGGCAAGGATGCCATCACCTGTCGTGATGCGTATGGCTTTGTGGTGAACCGCTATTTCGTTCCCTGGCTGAATGAAGCATCCAGGCTGCTCGAAGAAAATGCCGCCAACATTCCTACCATTGATGACGTGTGCATGAAAGTTTTTGGAATCGGCATGGGACCTTTTGCGCTGATGAATGCAACGGGAGTGCCGGTGGCGTATCACTCGCAAAAAACGCTTGAGGTTTTTGGAAGCCTGTATAAAGTTTCGGAGCGGCTGAAGCAGCAGGCGGAATCAAGGCAAAACTGGGCGCTGGAAGGCGAAATTTCAACGGACGAAAACCTGCGCAAAAAAATCAGCGAACGGATGCAGGGTGTTGCGTTTTTGGTTTGCTCGCAGTTGCTCGATGAAAAAGTGTGCGCTGCCACCGACATCAATCGCGGAGCGCGAATCGGATTGCGCTGGCGGAAAGGACCGGTGGAAATGATGCAGCAGCTTGGCGAAGCGGAAGTGAAGCGGTTGATTCAGCAGACAGTGGATTTATATCAAACGCCTTTTCCAAAATCAATCGGCAATGATTTCTGGAAGATGCGCTACGTGACGCTGCAAAAAAAGAACGGCATCGCCATCGTCACCATGAGCCGACCGGAAGATTTGAACGCACTCAGCGAAGAGGTGATGGCGCAATTAGATGAAAAGTTTTCCGAAGCGGACAGCGACAGCAGCATCAAAACCATCTTCATCACGGGTGCAGGAAAAGCCTTTGTTGCCGGTGCGGACATCAAGTTCTTTGTTAAAAACATGAAGAGCAAAACGCTTGACCGCATTGTGGCATTCACAACCTACGGACAGCGTGTTTATGAAAAAATTGACCGCTCACGGAAACGGGTGGTGGCAATCATCAACGGCATGGCGCTGGGCGGTGGGCTGGAGCTTGCACTGTGTGCTGACGTGATACTCGCGCTGCCGAAAGCGCAGATGGCATTTCCCGAAACGGGCATCGGCATCTATCCCGGATTGGGCGGCACCCAGCGCAGCAGTGCGCGCGTTGGCAAGGGGTTGGCAAAATATCTGATTCTCACCGGCAGGATGCTGTCTGCCCGCGATGCGGTGGAGATGGGACTTGCCGATGCGCAAATCTCGCAGGAAGAAATGGTTGAAATGCTTAATGGTAATCAGCCTGTGCCGGATGTCGCCAGGAAAGAGCTGACGGGAAAGTGGAAGGCGATTGCGGACCTATATTCAAAAAACAGCTACAAGGCAATTATCAGCGGAAGCTATTCAAACGGGCATCTTGAAAAAGACGAAGTGGCGAAACACGCGAAGACGCTGGGCTACAAAGCTCCTATCGCCATGCAAATTGCCGAAGATCTGATTGAGCAGGCAAAAGGTCCGGCATCGGAACTGGAAAAACTTACAACCGTTTTCAGCACGAATGATGCCATGGTGGGATTAAGCTCCATCGGAAGGAAAGTGGAATTCCGGGGGGATTGATTTCCTGACGGTTCTAAAAATTGTTCTTTATACGGACTCACCACTAAGTTGAACACGGCTATTCAGCTACTAACCAACAATATCAATGGTTTCGGAGAGGCAGAAAATGAAAAAGCCGTCAAAAATGACGGCTTGTCCAACTTGGCTCCTCCTCTAGGACTTGAACCTAGGACCTACTGGTTAACAGCCAGCCGCTCTAACCAACTGAGCTAAGGAGGAATATGTAATTAATCATTACTCAATTTCTGTTTCAGCCATTCTCTTCCCTTTCCTGATTTCAAAACTTTCTCTCTTTTCATCGCTCCACTCCGGCTTGAAAACTTTTCGTGGTAAACAAGTTCCCAAGGGCCTTTCCCTTTTGTGTACGGGCTAGGACCTGAATTATGAGCTTCAACCCGAGCCTTCAGATTCTCGGTTGAACCTTTGTATAATTCACCACTCTTCAAACTCTTAATGACGTAAACATAAAACATAAAGAACATCGAAAGAATACCCTCCTGCACCCCAACTCTTAACCTATCTGCCTTAGGCAGACCAGCCGCTCTAACCAACTGAGCTAAGGAGGAATATGTAATTAATCATTACTCAATTTCTGTTTCAGCCATTCTCTTCCCTTTCCTGATTTCAAAACTTTCTCTCTTTTCATCGCTCCACTCCGGCTTGAAAACTTTTCGTGGTAAACAAGTTCCCAAGGGCCTTTCCCTTTTGTGTACGGGCTAGGACCTGAATTA
Organism: uncultured Chitinophagaceae bacterium; assembly: GCA_964502525.1. Classification (GTDB taxonomy): domain Bacteria; phylum Bacteroidota; class Bacteroidia; order Chitinophagales; family CAIOSU01; genus DATLYB01. The sequence continues at coordinate 22,589 of CAZCXH010000016.1, read as the reverse complement.
TGAGCTTCAACCCGAGCCTTCAGATTCTCGGTTGAACCTTTGTATAATTCACCACTCTTCAAACTCTTAATGACGTAAACATAAAACATAAAGAACATCGAAAGAATACCCTCCTGCACCCCAACTCTTAACCTATCTGCCTTAGGCAGACCAGCCGCTCTAACCAACTGAGCTAAGGAGGAATTTTTTAAACAATGGTCGCCAAAGTTAGCCGATGCAGATAAATAATGCAATATTTGCGATTCTTTTTACAACCTAATTTCATGAGCCTCCTTGTTGTTGGAACCGTTGCCTTTGACGCCATTGAGACGCCTTTTGGGAAAACAGACCGCATCGTGGGCGGGGCTGCTACTTATATCACCTGGGCAGCTTCTTATTTCACAAAAGACATCAACCTCGTTTCAGTGATCGGGGATGATTTTCCTAAAAAGGAGATTGAAGACCTCCGGAAAAGAGGGATCAACACCGAAGGACTTCAAGTTAAAAATGGTCAGAAGTCATTCTTCTGGTCAGGGAAATATCATCTTGACATGAATACCCGCACTACGTTATCCACCGAATTGAACGTGCTTGCTGACTTCGTTCCTGAACTTCCTGAAAAATACAAGAGCAGCGATTTCCTGATGCTGGGAAACCTTACCCCGCAGGTCCAAATCCGCGTAATTGAACAGATGAAAAAGAAACCCCGGCTTATTGTGCTTGACACGATGAATTATTGGATGGATACGCAGCGGGAGGCTTTGGACAAAGTTTTAAAGATGATTGACGTGCTTGCTGTCAATGACGAAGAGGCAAGGCAGCTTTCGCAGGAGTTCAGCCTTATCAAAGCGGCAAGAAAAATTTTGAAGATGGGTCCGCGGTATCTGGTTATCAAAAAGGGCGAAAATGGCGCGCTGCTGTTTCATGAAAGGGACGTGTTCTTCGCCCCGGCCATCCCGCTGGAAGAAGTGTATGACCCGACCGGTGCGGGCGACACGTTTGCAGGAGGCTTCATCGGGCACATTGCCGCCACGAGGGATATTTCGTTTGACAACCTGAAAAGGGGAATTATTTTCGGATCAGCGCTTGCCTCATTCTGCGTGGAAAAGTTCGGGATTGAAAGACTCAAAAATATTTCGCAGGAAGATCTTGATGACCGCGTGAGGGAATTCATTGACCTCGTGCAGTTCGACATATCCCTGGAGGATTGATTCGATTTTTCCCGAAAAAAATTTATAACCCGTTATGGTTGGCTAAGCTGCCACTATGCGGAAACAACCATGAGTTGATAAGGTGCCATCGGCTAATTGGCATAAGTGCGGAAAATTGTTTATCGCTTGCACATAATAAATTTAAGAGGGTGTGAATACGGAATGTGAGGGGCGGATTGCGACAGGGGTTATGAGGAGAAGAATCTGTATTATATTTTTTAAAACTGTGCGCGGGATAAAATCTCACATTTTTACTTCTGTTTACAGTTTACATGTTTACGGTTTACGGTTGTATTTTTCCAAACTGTAAACCGTAAACGGCTCAATGGCGTAATTTATCCCGTTCAAAGTATAAACGAAAGATTAATGGTGCACCCCAGTAGATATTATATCATAAGTCCAAAAGTCCCATCTGTAGTCAAATACTTCATCTTTTAAATTTTACTCAGAACGTCTACTTTCAGCCGGAGAAATGGCGACAAAATATACCCTTGATGACATGTGTGAATTCGCCCGCGCCAAAGGGGGGCGGTGCTTATCAAAAGAATACCGCAATCTCTATTCACCTCTTGCATGGCGATGCAGCCGGGGACACAGCTGGGATGCAATGCCAGCCGTGATTATGCAGGGGGGATGGTGTGTGATGTGCGTGAAGGAAGAATTTCGCGCAGAGCGGCTTGCCGAGCTGCAGGAATTAGTGAGCCGCAAAGGTGGGAAATGCCTGTCAGAAAACTATGTGAACAGCACCGTTTATCTGCAGTGGGAATGCAAGGAAGGACATCGCTGGAAAGCGGTGCCAAGCCACATTAAGAACGGGCACTGGTGCCCGGAATGCGCGGGAGTAAAGAAGCACACCATTGAGGAAATCAGAAAAATCGCAGAGAAGAAGGGGGGAAAGTGCCTGTCGAAAAAATATTCCAATAACAAAGGCGCACTGCTATGGGAATGTGCGGAGGGGCATCGGTGGCGAAGGGACGCGCACGGGATACTTTCAGGGGCATGGTGCGGACGCTGCGCCCACGCGCGCATAGGCATAAGCCAGCGCGACACCATCGAGAACATGCAGAAGCTGGCAAAGCAACGGGGCGGGCAGTGCTTATCGCCAAAGTATATCAATAGCGAAACGAAGCTTGCCTGGCAATGCAGCAAAAAGCATGTGTGGCAGGCAACGCCCAACGGGGTAAAAAGCGGGGATTGGTGCAGGAAGTGCGCCTACCTTGAGGCGGGAAAATATACCATTGAGGATATGCGGAAATTAGCCCGCGCGAAAGAGGGGCGGTGCTTATCAGAGAGATACCAGCATATACGAGCGCCCCTGGCATGGGAATGCAAGCAAGGACACCGGTGGAAAGCGTCTGCCTCCGCAATGGTGGAGGGATCATGGTGCGACAAATGCGTGAAGGAGGACTACTTGGCTGAACTGCAGAAACTCGCGAAGCGCAAGGGAGGAAAGTGTGTGTCGGAAAATTATGTAAAAAGCGGCAGCCCTCTGCTATGGGAATGCAAAGAAGGACATCGCTGGAAAGCGGTTCCAGGCAGCATCAGGGGCGGGCATTGGTGCCCGGAATGTGCGGGAGTGAAAAAGTACACTATCGAAGAAATAAGAACCATCGCGAAGCAAAAAGGAGGGAGATGTCTCTCTAAAGTATATTCAAATAATAAGAATGTATTGGAATGGGAGTGCGCCAAGGGACACCGCTGGCGCAGAGACGCGCACGGCATCCTTTCAGGGGCGTGGTGCCCGGAATGCGCGGGAGTAAAAAAGCACACCATCGGGGAGATGAGAGCCTTCGCAAAGCAAAAGGGAGGGAGATGCCTCTCTAAAGTATATTTGAATAATAAGGCTTTAATGGAATGGGAATGCGCGGAGGGACATCGCTGGCGCAGAGACGCGCACGGCATCCTCTCAGGGTCATGGTGCGGGCGCTGCGCCCGGGCGCAGAGAGGCAAAAGCCAGCGCTCTACGCAACGAACACAGCCGGTCGTCCGTTAAAAAAGAATGCGCCTGAAATAGTGCGGTATTATTTTTCCTCAGCAACCGCTAACTGTTGTTTCAGTTCAGCTATTTCTTTTGCAGTCCGGTTATGAGCCAAAGCAAATCCTGAGCAGTGTTATCAGAAGTTATCACAATATTATTTGCTGCAATGGTTCCGAATACCTGTAGAGAAATTTCACGGCATGGCAAAGCGCTGGGTTTGCCGATGCCGATATAACGTTGCCTGACGAATAAAAATAAAATTGATCTCACGCAAACCTCACTCTGACCCCGTTTGTGGGGTTCTGTCCCTCTCCAGGTGGTCCTTCTGGAGGAGAGGGAAAATGCCAGGACATCCTTCTAAAAATTGAGAGGGGTACATTTGCATCCTCATGACATTGACTTTTGTTAGCTTTTCCAAAAAACTCCTTGTGTAACTTTCGGAAATAAATCTGACTTTCAATGTCATTCATGTTAAATTGAAAGAAGGCTAATTTTAATCCATGAAATCAATCGAAGGTTTTTCCAAGCTGTCGAAGAAAGCCAAGCTCGAATGGCTGGCGAACAACTTCTTTGAAAATCCTGATGAGGTGATCCGCGAATTTCAAAGCTACTGGCATAGCGACCCCAGGCTGCAAAAGTTATTGGACGAGTTCAGTGAAAACACGGTCACCAACTTTTACATGCCCTTCAATATCGCCCCGAATTTTCTTATCAACGGGAAATTGTATGCGGTGCCGATGGTGATTGAGGAAAGTTCGGTGGTGGCTGCCGCCTCACGCAGCGCCAAATTCTGGAAAGAACGGGGCGGGTTCCATTCTGAGGTGATTTCAACGGTGAAAATCGGGCAGGTGCATTTCAACTGGAAGGGAGATTTCCAGATCTTAAAGAAATTCATCAAAGCTATCAAGCCGGTTTTGATCCGTAACGCCCACCCCATCACGCGTAATATGGAGAAGCGAGGAGGCGGCATCCTCGACATAGAGCCGGTTGATATGACTTCTTTCGACCCTGAATACTACCAGTTGCGGTGTTCGTTTGAGACGTGCGAATCCATGGGCGCCAATTTCATCAACTCGGTGCTTGAGAGCTTTGCCGCCACGCTGAAGGAAGAGGCGTTGAAATATCCCGATTTTGATGACGAGGAGCGCGACATCAACATCATCATGTGCATACTCTCCAACTATACGCCCGATTGCCTTGTGCGCACATGGGTGGAATGCGCCATACCGGATTTGGGTGAGGTTGAAGGGATGGAGGCGGAAGCATTCGCAGCAAAATTTGCCAAGGCGGTGAAGATCGCCAAGGTGGACGTTTATCGCGCCACTACACACAACAAGGGAATCATGAACGGTATTGACTCTGTGATCCTCGCCACCGGCAATGACTTCCGCGCTACGGAAGCCTGCGGTCATGCGTATGCAGCGCGGAACGGGCGGTATCAAAGTTTGTCTGACGTCAAATTAGTGAACGGAAAATTCCATTATTCCATCGAAGTGCCGCTTGCGCTAGGAGTGGTGGGCGGGCTTACCAGCCTGCATCCGATGGTGAAGCGCTCTTTCGAGATGCTCGGCAGCCCCAACGCGCGCGAGCTGATGAAAATAGCTTCAGCGGTTGGTCTTGCCAATAATTTCTCAGCCGTGAAATCCATGACCACCGTGGGCATTCAGAAAGGGCACATGAAGATGCACCTGCTGAACATCCTCAACCAGTTCAGCGCCACCGAAGCGGAGACAGAAAAAGCAAAAGAGCATTTCAAGCACAACATCGTTTCATACACTGCGGTGAGGAATTACCTGATTTCAATCAGACCAACTGTATTAGAAAAAAAGAACAAGTAGTCAGCCTTCTTTCAAATAGAAGCTTTGTGCGAATGCATTATATTTGTGCTCCTGCTCCCCGCTGCTTTATGGGTTACCGCAAGTATTATAAGCGAATTTTATTATTAAGCCTGCTGGCAGCCATTGCGCCAATGGCAACCGCGCAGCAAGTGGGAATCAACATCCTCTATCCCGATTCAAGCGCCATTCTGCATGTTGAGTCGCATGAGAAGGGGTTTCTTTGGCCGAGGATGACAACCAGCGAACGAAATGCCATCCCCAATCCTGCGCACGGCCTCACTGTATTCAACACCGAGGATTCCACCATCCAGTATTGGAACAGCATCTGCTGGCTGAATGTCTATCAGAAAGATTGCGCGGATTGCTACTTCAACATTTCGGCAAGCGCCATTGCCGACACTATTGATCGCACCGTTTCCGATTCGGTGGTTTTCACGCTTACCGTTGGTCAGAACGCTGGGAATCCGCAGAACATCGCATTCACGATACTGGGTGTTATGCCAACGGGCATGACAGTTAGCGTTACTCCTAATCCGCTGTTTTCATCCGGCACCGCTGGCGTAACCGTTCATGTTACGCCATTTACTCCTGCCGGCACTTATCCGGTGATTATTCAAACGCTCTGCGGCTCCTACTTCCGGAATGTCATCCTTTCAGTGACGCTCACACCCTGTTATCTTCTGAATGTCAATAACAGCATTAATAATTACAGCGCTTCCAATGACCTGTACGCCACCTATCCGTCAGCGCCAACCTCCAGCCCGGTGTGCGTGGTCGTGACAGTTGACGCAGGTGTTGATGTTACATCCGCAAATGCTGCGGCTCCCGCGTTTACCACCGGCAGTCTGCCCGCAGGTTCGGTGGTGTCTGTTATCAATAACGGCAACATCATCGGCAAGGGTGGCGATGGCGGCACTGCCTATGACCCGGTGGCGGGCACTACCGGTGCAGGATTTAACGGGGGTGACGCCATCAACCTGACCGCCAATTCGACCATTCAAAACAACTTCAATATCTATGGCGGGGGCGGTGGTGGAAATTCAATGGCCTTTGCGCTGGTTTACACCTTTAACATTCCAATCATCGGCAATTTTTCAATCGGCTTGCTGGTTGGCGCTGGTGGCGGTGGTGGCGCTGGCGGCAGCCTGGGTGGAAATATCACGACAAGCGGGTTAGTTATTACTTACTATAGCCCCGGAACTAACGGAACAGGAGGGCAATTTGGCATTGCGGGAAAAGGAGGCTTGCTCCTGATCCCCTTCACGCAGTCGGTTTCTGTTGTGACCATAACCATTAACCCCAATGCTTTCGGAGGTGACGGTGGCGAATACGGATACCCCGGAACGCTAGGCGGATTTCAGTTAACGCTTACCATCACAGCGAATGTGCCATTTATCGGCCCCATAACGATAATCAACGGCTTGAATATTCCTATTCCGGTGCCCGTCCCTCCCGGTGGAAACGCGGGGTACGCTGTCAGGCGAAATGGTTTCACAACAAACATCCCGGATAATAGTTACAACACATCCTTCCTGAGAGGCAAAGTAGGACCATGATTATTGAAATGAAATATGCAAAACACAATGCCATGAAGTGGACTTCTTTTTTATACATCCTCGTTTCGGCAACCGCTGCCGTGGCGCAATCATTCGAAGGTGTCATAGATTTTGAAACTTACACCAAAGCAACAGAGGACCATGCCAGCGTGAAATGGTTTCTCAAAGACGGCAGCAGCCGCCTCGAAATAAAAGGCAATGCCGGCTCGGTTCCCTACGAGGCAACATTCCTTTTTCCTGCCAGCGACACGCAGCTTTATATGCTGACAAAAATGGGTGATGAAGATGCGGTATTCCCGGTTGACCAGAGTTCCGTTAGCAGGGAGATGCTTGCGAACCCGATAATTTCAAGAACGGGCGACAGGAAAACCATTGCCGGGTATAATTGCTACCTGCTGAATATATCATCTGCGGAAGGCCTCACTGAATGCTGGGTGAGCGATGAGATGAAGATAGGAATTGACAACCTTCCTCCTTCCATCCGGGCAAAAGGCGTGTACAGTGCGCTGAGCGCAAAAGGTTACTCCGGCATTCCGCTCGGCATAGCCAGCAAAGACCTTTCAGGTGCTGTCAATTACTCGTTTGAAATAAAAAGCATCTTCTCGAAATCATTTGACACCAAGCTGTTTGAGGTTCCTGCCGGCTATAAAAGCGGGGAAGAACTCATTAAGAAATCCATCAAGGTATCGGAAAGTCGTTGAATTTTCGGGAGCGACTCAATTTCAGGGAAACCGTCACGCAGACAGAGTCCACCATCACTTTCAGATATTCCTATTGCACATAAATAGAAACAAGCGTGAAAAAATAAACCGTGATCGGGCTACCTGCCTGGCCTTTATGCTGATGCCATAGGCACTATCCGGTAACAAGTCCGAAAACCTGTTTGCCAGACAGATTTGGTATAAAATCGAATTCCTACCTTTGCCACCCATCTAAAAACGCCTATCCATGAAAGCTGCTCTTAACACCGTTGTCAGAATCACTTACGAACTGCGTACTGAGCCTGAGGGAGATGTGTTTGATGCGGCTGACAAAGACAACCCGCTGGCGTTTCTTTTCGGACACAAAAACCTGCTCGACCGCTTTGAGAAAAACATTGAAGGGCTGATGGCGGGCAATCAATTCAGGTTTGCCATTGATCCGGCCGAGGGTTACGGACATTATGACATGGAATCTTTCGTCAAGCTTGATAAGAAGATGTTTGAAGGCTCCGGGGTGCCCCAGGAGCAATTTCTTTTTGTGGGAAGCATGATACCGCTGGAAGATCAACATGGCAATCACCTGCAAGGGAAGATAACCGACATTTCCGCGGAGCATGTCACTGTTGACATGAACCATCCGCTGGCGGGAAAGACGCTATATTTTTCCGGTGAGGTCCTTGATGTCCGCGAAGCGCACCCTGCTGAAATTGAGCATGGCCACGCGCACGAAGGCGGGCATCATCATAACTGATTTTTACTTCGCGTAGCTCACCGCGCGCTTTTCGCGGATGACGGTCACTTTCACCTGCCCGGGGTATTGCATCTCGTTCTGTATTTTTTCGGAGATGCGGAAAGCGATTTCTTCGGCTTTCTTGTCGTCCACCTTTTCGCTTTCCACCATCACGCGCAGTTCGCGCCCGGCTTGTATGGCAAACGCTTTGTCAACGCCCTCAAAGCCTAGCGCCACCGTTTCGAGGTCCTTGATGCGCTGGATGTAGTTTTCCATCGTTTCCCTGCGCGCCCCGGGACGCGCGCCCGAGATGGCGTCACACGCCTGGATGATGGGCGAGATGATGTAAGACATCTCAACTTCATCATGATGCGCTCCCACAGCATTGCATATCGCGGGATGCTCGCCATATTTCTCACACCACTTCATGCCGAGCAGGGCGTGGCTGAGTTCCGATTCTTCTTCGGGCACCTTGCCGATATCGTGCAGCAATCCTGCGCGCTTGGCAAGTTTGGGATTCAATCCCAACTCGGCAGCCATCGTGGAGCAGAGGTGGGCCACTTCCTTTGAGTGCATCAAAAGGTTTTGTCCGTACGATGAGCGGAAGCGCATCCTGCCCACGATACGTATTAATTCGGGATGCAATCCGTGAACGCCCAGTTCAATGACCGTGCGCTCACCGATTTCGACAATCTGCTCTTCAAGCTGCTTCTTGGTTTTTGCCACCACCTCTTCAATGCGGGCGGGGTGGATGCGTCCGTCCGCCACGAGCCTTTGCAATGACAGGCGGGCGATCTCGCGCCTCACCGGGTCGTATGCCGAGAGGATGATGGCCTCTGGCGTGTCGTCAACGATGATTTCAACACCGGTGGCGGCTTCGAGCGCGCGGATATTGCGTCCTTCTCGCCCGATGATCTGCCCTTTCTGCTCGTCACTCTGGAGGTTGAAAACAGATACAGTATTTTCAATAGTTGTTTCGGCTGCCGTGCGCTGGATGGTTTGCAGCACGATCTTCTTGGCTTCCTTGCCCGCCTTCAGCTTCGCCTCATCCATGATCTGCTTCACCACCGCCATGGATTGCGTTTTGGCTTCTTCCTTGAGCGACTCCACCAACTGCGCCTTCGCATCCTGTGCCGAAAGCTGCGCGATCTGTTCTAATTTTTTAACATGTTCCTGGTGGGATTTTTCCAATTCCTGTTTTTTCACGCTCACCAGTTCCAGTTGGCGCGAGAGCGTTGATTTCACATGCTCGGCTTCCTCTTCCTTTTTCTTCATCGTCTCGCGCTGCTGGCTGATCTGCTGCTCCTTCTGGCGAAGATTCCGTTCCCGGTCTTCCATGCCTTTGTAGCGCTCCTCGGCTGATTTGCTGCGCTTTAAAATTTGGTCTTCATGCTCGGCCTTCAGTTGCAGGAATTTTTCCTTCGCTTCAAGCAAGCGATCTTTTTTAATGTTTTCGGCTTGCTTGGTCGCTTCGTCAAGGATGCGGGCTGCCTCTTTTTTAGCTCTTTCCTCTTCTATTTTAGCGTTCTTTTTAGCCCTGTCTTCTTCCTGCTTGGCAGCCTGCTGGTAAATCATTTTCCCGATTAAAAAGCCGATTGCAAGGGCGGCTACGGCCGCCACCGCTGCAATGATGATAGTTTGAATGTTCATAGTTGTCGTTTCTTTGGCGCCTGGTCAAATCATTGCTGAACTGGTTCAAATGTTTACGGTTTACGCGTTTCCTGTTTACAGTTTAAAAAACCATAAACCGTAAACAAGTAAATGTAAACCGCTAAGTCATCTGCCAGAAATTTCCTGACCTTGCACGGTTAAAAAATAAAACGACAGACGCGCGAAGCAATTGCGGATTGAGGCTGGGCTAACGGCTCACCGTATCGGAGAGCAGTTCTTCTATTTCACGGAGCTTATCGAAAAAAGAGGTGTCTGAAATCGTCACCTTCTCCTTATCAGCCAGCACTTCCACCTCGGTCATCAACGCGCACATGGCGAGATAGTCCTGCTTGTCTTTTGCGGCATATTGCTCCTGGAATTCCTGCACCTTCTCATTCACACGCTTTGCCGCGCGCCTCACGATCTCTTCCTCAGCGGGTTTAATCTTCAGCGGATAAGACCTGCCTGCGATTAAGAGATTTATATTGATTAGCTCCGTGTTGCCCATGACTCAATCATTTAACAATGCTACGCACCTGTCAATTTCTTTTATGAATTCGTTTATTTTTCTTTTTAATTCTGTCCGCTCCTCATCGTTCTGAGGGATGATCGCTTTAGAAACCTTCGTCACCTTCAGTTCCTGCACGAGCGTTTGGTTATTTTCGCTCATGGTTTGAAGCTGATCCTTCAAATTCCTGTTCTGCTGTTCGAGATGCTTGTTTTTCTCACCGAGAACGCGCTGCTCTTCCTTCATCTCATTGTAGCGCGAAACCAAAATCCCGACCTTGCGGGAGATATTATCGAGCTTAACCTGGTACTCTTCCATTTAGCGAATCTCGGCTTTCAACTCATCACGATAGCGGCTCATCAACCGCGTCATCAGCTTGTCCACATCCTTGTCGGTGAGCGTTTTTTCTTCATCCTCGAAGAAGTAGCTCACCGCATACGATTTCATCCCCTCGCCAAGCTTAACGTCCTGATAAAAGTCGAATAAATTTACGGCTTTTAAAATTCTCCTGCCTTCCTCCACCGCTATTTTTTGGACATCGGCAAACGGAATGTCCTCTTTGAGCAACAGGGCGAGGTCGCGCTTCACGCCCGGGAAGCGGGGAATCTCTGCGAATTGCACCGTGTTGGACTCAGCAAATTCAAAAATCGTTTCCCAATCGAAATCTGCGAAATAAACCTGCTCCTTGATGTCGGTTTTCTTTAAAGCCGCTGGCTGAAGCATGCCGAACTGCACGATTTGTTTCTGACGGAAAGAATAACCCAACCCGTGGCTGAAAATTTTTCCATCAACTTCCGAGGTTTCAAAATTTTTCAGCCCGATTCTTTTCAACACGTTTTCAACGGTCGCCTTCAAAAAAAAGAAATCAGCCTTCCTTCCCTTCTCAATCCAGCTTTCGGAAAATTTATTGCCGGTAACAAAAAGCGTGAGATGCCGCGCTTCCCCGTATTTCCCTTCACCTCTCTGACGATAGGATTTTCCTATTTCGAAGAGCTTCAGGTTTTCGTTTTTCCGGTTGAGGTTGTAAGCAACTGCCTCCAGACCGGAAAAGAGCATGTCTTTGCGCATCACGTTCAAATCGGCATTGGCGCTTTTCTGAAGGCGAACCAGATTCTCTGCATCTTCATCGTAATATTCAGCGCGCGTGAGCGAGTTGTTCACCATTTCGCGGAAGCCGATGGATGACAGATAATCGGAAACCGTGTTGTTCAGTTGCTCGCGCAAATCGGAATCATCCCTGAGAGAAATGGAAGTGCGGATGCTGGCGGGGATCGGAATGCGGTTCACCCCATAGATGCGCAACACTTCTTCAATTACATCGGCTTCGCGGTGAACATCCGTCTTGAAAGGCGGCACCGAAAGTTCCAGCGAGTCCTGCGTTTCGTTGATGATTTCGATGCCAAGGTTTTCGAGAATGTCGTGAATGGTGTCGGCATCAATCCGGAAGCCGATGAGCCGGTCGAGATGGTCGTAACGCAAGGTGACATTGCGATGCGGAACAGGATTCGTGTAAACGTCAGCGATGACAGAAGCGACTTCACCTCCTGCTGCCTGCAGAATGAGTTGCACCGCATGTTTCAGAGCGGCAACCGTGATGTTCGGATCCGTTCCTTTTTCAAACCGCATCGCGGCATCGGTTCTCAAGCCATGCCGGGCGGCTGTCTTGCGGATGGAAATGGGATTGAAGTGCGCGCTTTCAAGGAAGATGCTGCGCGTTTCATTTTTTACTCCCGAATGAATTCCACCGAAAACGCCTGCAATGCACATTCCTTCATTTGCATCGCAAATCATCAAGTCATCTTTGCTCAATTCGCGCTCTGCTTCATCCAGCGTTTTGAATTTTGTTTTATCTGCAAGTGTTTTTACAACGACTTTTCCTCCTTTGATTTCACCGGCATCAAAAGCGTGAAGCGGCTGGCCGTATTCCTGCAAGATGAAGTTGGTGACGTCCACAATGTTGTTGATAGGACGCTGACCGACTGAACGCAATTTTTCTTTCAGCCAATTGGGAGATTCGGAGACTTTTACATTTTTTAAAAGAATGCCGCTGTAGCGCGGACATAGTTGCGAATTTTCTACGATTAATTCAATCGGGGTTTCTGTTTTATTGAAAACAGATTCATCAATCTTTGGAAGATTCAGCTTCAGGTTTTTTTCGTAACGGATGTTGATGGCTGCGCGCAGGTCTCTTGCAACACCAATATGGCTGAAAGCGTCTGAACGGTTGGGAGTTAAACCGATTTCAAAAATCCAGTCGTTTTTCAATCCGTAGAAATCGCGCGCCTTCATGCCAACGGTTGCATTTTCGGGCAGCACCATGATTCCATCGTGACCGGTTCCCAACCCGATTTCATCTTCCGCGCAAATCATCCCGTTGGACTCAACACCGCGTATTTTCGCTTTTTTAATGGTGAAAGGTTCTCCCTTGGTTGGGTAAAGCGTTGTTCCCGGCAGGGCGACAATCACTTTTTGTCCTGCCGCAACATTAGGCGCACCGCAAACAATTTGCTGATCTTCCCCCGTTCCCACGTCAACCACAGTCAGCGAGAGTTTATCCGCATCGGGATGTTTCTCAGCTTTTTTAACTTGACCGATCACCAAACCTTCCAGCCCATTTCCCGGGCCTTTGTACTCGGTGAGGTCTTCCACTTCAAGACCGATGTCCGTCAGCAGTCCGGATAATTCCTGCGGAGTGAGATCAATATCAAGATATTCCTTCAGCCAGTTGTAAGAGATTTTCATTTCATGCTATTGTTTAATAGGCGCCTGTTGAACGTGCAGCACTTCCAAAGTTTGCCCTGAACGGTGCACAAAGGCGATTAACCGCAGATTATCGTCATTCCATTCGGAAGGCACGCTGAATTTAAAGCTGCGCACAATCACCCTCCCTCTTTCCCTCGAAATCGTGAGCGGCATGCCATTCACTGAAGGCAGAATTTTCCGGAGCACGCGTTTTTGAACATAGCTGCTGTCAATTTCAGGATCGTCTAATTGCTTGGTTATAATACTGTCTTCCAGTATCATCACTGTTAGCCTGCTGTCAAGCGTATCTGCCGATGTGTAGTGCAACGTGATTGTTGCATTGGCTTCTCTTGCGCCCGGCCCGTAATCAACGTTGATTGCAATATTTACCGGAGTTGTCAGATTCATTTGCTGTGCCACATAAGTTGTCCATTTATTTCTGAACACCACAAGGCTGTCTCCCGGGAATCTTTTCCTGTCAATAGCTCCGGAAGGCTTGGCGATTACCGGACCCAACAGCTTGTCCAATGAATCCGCCTGAGGATTGTTTAGATTCGGGTCGCTGCCATAAGGAGTTGATTGGAATTCGCTGTGCGCAGAAACCGAAATGAAACGGGATCCATACTGCACCTCCAGGTTGTCAAGCAATTCGTGACCTTTCGGGCAATTCACGCACCGCACACCCGTAAATTCTTCCAACAAAACATTTTTTATTTGCGGAACTTCCACGTCAGTTGTCACATAGGTAGTGTCAGCCTTAAAAGTTCCGGTAAGGTCAATCAGGGGACCGATTTCTTCGCAGGAGGAGAAGAATATGGCAACAATTATCACCCCGCAAAGAAGCCTCACCCCGCCCATCTCCAAATGGAGAGGGAGTCCAGACCGATTTAAAAATATAGAGGGATCCATCTCAAAAAGTTGAATTTAACGTCAGCTTCAGTCCGCTGAATGCTGGCTCATACCGGCAAACACCTCCTGTGCAAACGATTCCGGCAACCTGGCGGGCATAGGCTAAAGTTAACACGTGAGATTCGTATGTAAATGAAGTGAAGAACTGATAGTAGTGAACCTTGCCCGGAACTGGGCTTTCGGGATTGGGATCGTAATTATAAAGGTCGGAAACAGCCAATGCAAACCAGGGTGCAATATTATATTCAACAGAACCATAAAGCCAGCTTCCGAAATCCTCATCAGTGAACTGGCTCTGCACATCAAAGATGAACGAGTGTTTTCTGTTTACCTTCCAGGTGAACTCTGCAAAAGGCGTGATGGCGTTGACCAGCCTGTAATCACCATAGCTGTCGCGCTGATAGAAGAACTGGTCGTACTGAACGAACTGCAAACCGACAACTCCCTTCCATTCTTTTGCAAACTTCAGCTCTGCATTTCCGAAAATTTCCCGGAACTTCAATTCGTTTTCAAAATCGCGCGACTCCGCATAGCTCAGATTCACCGTCAGTTTTTTCGCAATAGGGCTGAAATTCACGTCACCGCTGTATGCCATCTCCTCCAACTCCTGCGAGCTGGGATTATAGCGCGCGGGCAGCCGCAGTGAATTTTGGCGGGTGACCGGTGGAATAAAGTTAATCACGCCTTCAAACGCAGCCGGTCCCGGAAAGGGATTCACGCGGAAAGGGAAATTTTCCGTCCGCTTGAATTGCAGAGCAGCGCCAAAATTGGAGATGCCGAAATTGAGTGTGCTGTAGATAACATTGCCCGGTTTGTTTACCAATGAATCGTAGCCGATGTCGTTTGCAATTGCTTCCTTCGTTTTTCTGGCTCCCTCAAAATACCAGGAGAAGCTGCCGATAGTTAGTGTGTTGTATCCCCCAAAAACATAAGTGTTGTATTTTGGGACAAAGCGTCCTTCCGGCTCGTAGGATTCGATGTTATCAACGATGATGTCCATCGTTCCTTCATCAAGCGTGCGGTTCACGACTGATGCTCCCGGCTGGAAACGGACTTTTTCACCCGCTGAAAAATCATATTCCATGTTCAAGCCGATGATAACCGGCTTGAACAGGCTCAGCCGGTTTTTTTGAACTCCGGTGAATCCTTTAATTCGGAATTTTTCGACAGGCTCCGCTTCAACATGAACTCCCAGAATGGAGTTATCAATGCCTAAGGTGCGATCTTCATACGCCCTGAAAACAATACCGCTTCCGAACTGGTCATAGAAATATCCTCCCGTGATCTTGTATTTCTCTCCGCGTTTTCTGATATAAAAATTTCCGATGCCCACTGCCGAGTAAGGAACGCCCGGAGTGTGCAGATTGGAATTGTTAAACATATCCAGCCTTATGCCAAGGTCGAAGAGGTATTTATCATTGGTATAATCAAGATTAAGCCATCCGTCAGTTGATGATTTGAGATTATCGTAGTGAGGCGTACCGGCAGCGCCAATAGCCGAATCGCGCACGTAGAAATAGGAGTTCAATTGTAAGCCTCCGAAAAAACTTCCCTGGCTGAAAGCGGGAAGCGACAAGGCAATTACGGCTAAATACAAATAAAAGGTTTTTTGAAAAACCGATAAAAACGCCATTGCTCGTCCCGCAAATGAAATGAACGGGCCGAAGCAATCCCAAATATTGCGGGGATTGATTCGTCCGCAAAGCCTCGCCCGCAATGACGGTGATTTTTCAAAGAATTCATAAAAGTTCAGATTCAACCACATGGTTCACTGCCCTAAAAATAATTTTTATTTAAACACAGACAAACAAATAGTATTTTCATACAAGCAAGTTTGAGGTAAACCTAAAGGGCCGCGACTCCTTTTCCCGTCCGCATACTATCTTGCGCTGATTTATTTGAGGAAATATTTTCCACTTTTTGTCAAGCAATGCTGAAATGAACCCCTACAGGACTTATGCTTTGCTGTTTGGAAGAAGAAGGTTTGCAGAATTCAACAGCATACTGTTGAGGCTCGGGCTGAGAGGGCTTGGAATTATGAATTACTATGATTTCAAAGTAAGCGGGGAAAAATATCTGATTGACAAAATTTTAAGCCAATACGATTGCCGCGTGGTTTTCGATGTTGGCGCAAATGAGGGGGACTATTCTGAAATTTTTTCCCTGCGCTCTAACTGTCAGGTGTTCTCTTTTGAGCCACATCCTGTGAACTTTGCCAGGTTAAAAAAAAAATTCAGCGGGGATAATGTGTATTTGTTCCAAATCGGACTTTCTGATAAGGAAGAAACCGTTACATTGTTCGATTATAAGGATAACCCGGGTTCGCAGCATGCCTCCATTTACAAGCATGCCATTACTGATTTGCGGA
The DNA here is from genome assembly GCA_964502525.1 of uncultured Chitinophagaceae bacterium. GTDB lineage: Bacteria > Bacteroidota > Bacteroidia > Chitinophagales > CAIOSU01 > DATLYB01. The sequence goes on along the minus strand of CAZCXH010000016.1, from coordinate 6,419 downwards.
ATGTAGAGGCCGGAGAAATCCAGGTTGAAATGAAGACCATAGACGGTTTTGCAAGAACAAACAACATCTCAAAAATCAACCTGCTGAAAATTGATACGGAAGGCAATGAATATAAAGTGCTCGAAGGCGCTGTCAACTGCATTAAAAATAAAATGATTGACATCATTCATTTCGAGTTTAACGAGATGAACGTGATCAGCAGAGTATTTTTCAAGGATTTTGTAGCAATATTGAAAGACTATAATCTTTACCGGCTGCTTCCAAATGACCTGCTTCCCCTGCACTATCATAAACCACTGGAACATGAGATTTTTGCCTTTCAGAACGTAGTGGCATTCAGAAAAGATATTGACAAAAACCGTTAACCGCTAACAGCTTTCCATGCAAGGGACTTTCGACACCCCGGTACTTTTTCTGATTTATAACCGCCCGGAAATTACGAGAACCACATTCGATGAAATTGCAAAACGCAAGCCTAAGAAGTTGTACGTATCTGCCGATGGACCAAAAGATCAGGGCAGTATGGATAAATGCAACAAAACCCGGAACGTTGTTAAGTCTGTGGACTGGGATTGCGAAGTGCAATTTAATTTTTCAGAAAAAAACCTCGGCTGCAGGGATGGCGTAGCTGCAGGGATCAACTGGTTTTTTTCCAAGGAAGAGGCGGGTATCATCCTCGAGGATGATTGCGTTCCGTCCCCTGATTTCTTCAGGTTCTGCCGCGAACTATTGCACCACTACCGGAATGATAACCGTATCATGCAGATCAACGGAAGGAATTTCAATCGCGGGTGGAAGCGGGATAAATACTCCTATTATTTCTCAAAGTATTGTTTTGTTCATGGCTGGGCTACGTGGAAACGGGCATGGAACCTTTATGACAAGGGCATGGCTCAATGGTCAACCATCAAGGAAAAAAGATACTACAACGATCTTTTCAGGACAAGGGACGAGGCAGCCATCATGTTCAAAAGGTGGAACCTTGTGCAGGATGGCATCCTTGATACATGGGATGCGCAATGGCTCTTTACAATAATGGTGAACAGCGGACTTTCAATTACTCCCAACCATAACATGATCCGTAACATAGGGTTTGGAGAAGAAGCCACGCATACAAAATCTGCAAGCGGCAATTTTGAAACGCAATATGAAAAGATGGACTTTCCGCTTGTTCACCCCCCGTTTATCTTTGAGGACGTGCTGAGCACCGGAAAGTACATCAGTCAGTTATATCAGAAGGGCTTGAAAAACAGGCTGAAGGGAATTGCGAGAAGATGGGAATTGCTGAAATATGAGCATAAACACGATTCCGGAAAGTGAAGGCCTTCTTAATCCGGTTGTGGGCATAACTGATTTTTGAAACTGCTATCCCATGAAGGTATGCATTATCGGCTGGTACGGTACGGAAACTATTGGTGACAGGGGTATTCTCGCAGGCATCATTTCCCTTCTTCACAAAACTATTGGATCCGGGTTTTCAATCAATCTCGGCAGCCTCTATCCATACTATTCGGAAAGGACCGTTAATGAAGATTCTTCTTATTACAAGAAGGTCGCTGGAATTGATATTCCGGTTTCGTTATTTGACTCGCGCGTGGTGAGCCAATTGGATGAAGCCATAGAAAAGTGCGACATGCTGCTGGTAGGTGGCGGACCGCTGATGCACATCAACGCCATGTTCATGCTCGAATATGCCTTCCGACAGGCGAAAAAGAAAAGGAAAAAGACAATGCTGTTTGGTTGCGGGGTGGGACCCTTGCATAAAAAGCGGCATCAGAAGGCTACAGTTGCCCTTGTGGAAAACAGCGACAGCGTGGTGTTGCGCGACACTGCCTCGGTGAATTACTTGCAGGAGCTATATAACAAGTTTGGAAAAAAATGGGATCACTCCAAAGTTCCTTCATCGCTCGACCCTTCGGTGCAATGCCTTCTTGATTTTCAGTCGTTTCAGGAACGCCCGGTGCAAGGGAATTACATAGCTGTCAATTTCCGTTCGTATCCGGCTGAGTATGCCCAAAATAAAAGCGCGGTAAATGAATTGCTTTTCGGATTCCTCCGTTCGCTCTCGGAGAAATTTTCGGATAAAGTGATCCGCCTCATTCCGATGCACTACTTCCATGTCGGCAATGATGACCGTGACTTCCTCAACACCCTGGCATTGAGATTGAATCTGAAAAACGTGCAGGTGCAAAACGCCAATCTCACGCTTGAACAAACGATGGAAGTTTTTCAGAATGCATTTTTGAATGTGGGCATGAGGTTTCATTCGGTGGTTTTTCAGACAGTGCTGAATGGAAAAAACATAGTCCTCGATTATACCGAGCCTCAGAAAGGAAAGATTTCCGGTTTCCTTCATGACGTTGGCGGGGAGGAATTCTATAAGAATCGCTATATCAATTTGCAATCAATATCAGGGGCGGGCGAAATAAATTTTCCGGATATTGACACGAATGAAAGGTTTCCCTTTTCAAAAGAAGCTGCGTTGAAAAAATTGGAAGCATATGGCGCAGCGCTCAGATACTTGCTATGAAAGTCTTGCTGCTGAACACTTCTGATGCTTCGGGGGGAGCATCGCAGGCTTGCAACCGGCTTTACCGTGCCTTGCAGCAAGCCGGCATTGAGGCGCAGTTTTGGGTGAATGAAAAAAAAGGAAGCAGCAAAGACATTTCTTGCTTCACCGAAAACATTTTTCAAAAAACAGTTTCTGAAATCAACTTCGCATCGGAGAAAATTTCCCTGTATCCGCAGTTGAAGGATTGGAGGGATATGTTCTTCTTTTCTCCCGCCAATTTTGGCAGGGATATTTCCGCGCACCCAGCGGTGCAGCGGGCTGACGTCATCCATCTGCACTGGATCAACCACGGATTCCTTTCCCTTGATGCCATTCGAAAACTTGCCGGACTTGGAAAAAAAATTGTCTGGACGCTGCACGACATGTGGGCTTTTACTGGCGGCTGCCACTACAGCCGCGGATGCGAGGCTTACAAGGCGAATTGCGGAAAGTGTCCGTATCTGGGGGCGAAAAGCACCAATGATTTATCATCAAGAATCTGGAAAAAGAAATCTTCCGTTTACGTGAAGGATGTTTTCTCTTTTGTCACATGCAGCCAATGGCTGGCGAGCATCGCATCGCAAAGCGCCCTGCTGAGCGGATTTGACATACGTCCTATTCCCAATCCGATTGACGCGGATATTTTCAAGCCGATAGACAAAAAAATTGCAAGGGAAAACCTCGGACTGGCGCATGACAAATTCTACATCCTGTTCGCATCGCAAAACCTCGCGGATGAGCGCAAAGGATTTCGTTACCTTAGAGAGGCGCTGGAAATATTGGTGCAAAAAAATCCGGACGCCCGGAATCATATTGAGCTTGTTGTCTTTGGAAAGACAAAGGTTGATTTGCAGAACCTGCTGCCGTTGAAGCTTCATCCACTCGGATCACTTTCCTCGCTGGAGCAAATTACAATGGCTTATAATGCAGCGAACCTGTTCGTTCTTCCATCGCTGGAGGACAACCTGCCGAATACTGTTATGGAATCCCTGTCGTGCGGAGTTCCGGTAGCCGCCTTTAACACGGGGGGAATCCCGGAAATGGTTGATCACGGCAGCAATGGCTTCCTCGCAACGCAACGCTCGGCAGATGAATTGGCAATGGGTATTTCAAAAATCATCTGGAATGAAACGCCTTGCAATACGCTTTCCGAAAATGCAAGAAGAAAGGTTTTGGATAATTACACGTTTGACAGGATTGCGAAGAAGTATATAGAGGTTTATCAGGGATCAGCCCTTCTTCCTTAACTCAAGAAAAATTGTCCCCGCCACCAGGATCAGCGTCAACCACGCGCTTGCAAGCGAAATCTTTACTCCCGTGTAGTATGACTGCGGCTTGAAGATGAATTGGATGGCGTGTTCGCCTGCGGGTACGCGCATGGCGCGAAGGACATAGTTTACGCGGATATGTTCAGCGGGTTTTCCGTCAATATATGCCTGCCAGCCCTTGTCATAGTACACCTCTGAAAAAACAGCAAGCTGCTCGGTGCCGGACTGCGATTGATAAACCAGAGTGTCGGGATGGTATGACTTAAGCGTTAAGGTTCCCGTGGCTGCCCCGGAAGAGGGCAGTCCCGACAGGTAATTTTCAAAACGCTTGTCAACAATGGCGGTTGTGGCAGGATCAAAGCTGTTAATCGCCTGCATCTCAGCTTCCGCGTTCCCGGCAATCTGGTAATTGCCGACAAACCATGCGTTTCCCAATGCATTCGGGTTGCGAATCACATTATCGTCTTTTGCAATGATGTATCTCATATTGAGCATGTTCAGAACGGGAATATTTTCATTGGACAAGCCTTTGCTCAGGCGCTGCATGCTCGGTGTTATCTGCTTCTCAATCAAATCCTGGTAGCGCCTGATTTTGGCGGCATGATAACCTCCGATGGAAAAATGATGATACGAGGTCATCGCATCGTTGAATGTGCTCGTTGTTAGATTTAAAACGCGGTAATACAGGTCGGTGTCTTGATTTATTTCAAGGTCGGCTTTTGAAGGACGATAGAGATTTTCCCTTTCAGTTTTTTTAACAAAATCGCTGTCGTTGAGATATCGTTTGGCAACAGTCCACGTGTCTGCGAGAATCAGCGCGCCCAGTCCTGCAAGCAGGTAGTTCGCTTTGATTTTTTGTTCTGCATAAGCCCAGATAACCGCGCCTGCAAGCAGGATGAAAAGCAGCGACCGGAGGGCATCCACGCGCATCATTGCAGCCCGGTCATCCTGAAGCGCTTTCACCGGCCAACCGCCCTCAGCCAGCCGCGCGTCAACTTCCGCTTTGAAATCGAAAAAATAACTGCCGGCAATTCCGGCTATAAAAACCAGCCCAGCAGTGATAGCAACAGATTTAAAGAGAGCGTCTTTAACTTCTTTTCCGGAAAGCTTCCCGTTCAGGATTTCATGAACCGCAAGCCCTGCAATAAAAACAAAGGCAAGATTCGCGACCGAAAGAATCATTGCCGGTGTTCGGAACTTGTTGTAAAAGGGGAAGTAATGAAAAAACAGCAGGTTGAATGTTTCAAAATTTTTTCCCCATGACAGCATGATGGTCAGAATGGCAATCGCAAGAAAAACCCATTTTACCGGATTTCTGACAATGAACATTCCAAACAGGAACAGAAAACAGGTGATCGCGCCAAAGTAGGTCGGACCGGAAGTGAAAGGCTGATCACCCCAATAGGTCGGAGCGCCTTCTGCAACAATTTTTTTAACCTGGTTTTTAGGAACGCCCTTTTTAACTAATTCCTTTGCAAGGCGCGAGTCATCGCCAAGCGGCTCCTGTGATGCTCCGCCCATGAAGTTGGGGATGAGCAAGGTGAACGTTTCCAGTTTGCCGTAGCTCCAACTGAAAGCGTAGTCCTCGTCCAACCCTGACAACTTCTTTTCCGAAAGTTCTGAAGTGCCGCCACGGATGGTTTCTTTTGAATATTCATAAGTGGTCCACAACTGAGCGATGTTAGAACTAATGCCGAGAGCGATTGCCAGCAGCAATGCCCCTGCCGCTTTTATGAAATTCAATAGCTGTTTTTCCTTCATGGCAATCATCAAGTAGAATATCCCGATGATTCCGCCAGCCATCATGGTATAGTAGGTGATCTGAAAATGGTTGGAGCGGATCTGCATTGCCAGGGTAAAAGCGACAAGGGCGGTTCCGAACGGTATTCGTCCTCTGAAAGCCGCGATGAATCCCGCCAGGATAGGCGCCATGAGCGCTATGCAGCGCACCTTGGTCATGTGCCCTGCATCTATGTTGATGAAGTTGTAGGATGAAAAGGTGAATCCGATTGCTCCTATAACAGACACCCACAAATTTTTAGTGAAAGTGAAAATCAAGATGTAAAATCCCAGCATCAGCAGGAATACCGTGTGCGCGTCATCCGGGAAGAGCGCCTTAATAAATTGAAAAATTTGGGTAAATGGGTTGGAACTGAAAACCTGCAGGATCTGATAAGCCGGCATTCCGCAGAACAGGGTGCCGTTCCACAAGGGATATTCGCCAGTCTTCGCATGGAATTCCTTGCCTTCCCGTTGCATCGCCAGCGACTGAACCGTATCATGTTGCGCAAGGTCATTGCTCTGAAGCAGCGGATACATGTAGGCCCATGTAAGTGCCGTGAAAATTCCCGTTGCGATCAGATGAGGCAATAATTTTTTAAAGAAGCTATCCTTTGACATGATTGAATTTTAAACAAGCGTAAAAATAGAATTTAAACAGAGAGAATAATGAGTTTTCATTGAAGCGCATATATTTTCGTTAAGATGTTCCGTTCCAAACTTTCATTAACTTTACCCGCATCCAAAAAATAACCTGATGAAGCAAAACGAATTTCAAAACTATGCCGTGAAGCACAAGGGCATGAACAGCGCCCATCTGG
>CAZCXH010000015.1:0-48558 GCA_964502525.1 uncultured Chitinophagaceae bacterium | reverse complement strand
CTCAGTTGCCGGGATAAAAAAACGGCATTTTCCCTCTGAAACCGTTAATAAGAATGTGTACAACTTATTGCCTAATAAGTTGCCAATGGTGAAATACAAGTCTATTTTGCGCACTTATTATTTATTTAACCAAAAACCAAAAGCAATGGCAACAGCAAAAAAAGCAGCAAGCAAGCGTAAGCCCAATGCAGCATTTATGAAAGCGTTAACTCCCAGCTCATCGCTCGCGGCAGTGGTAGGCGGCAAGCCGCTTCCCCGCACGCAGGCAGTGAAGAAAGTTTGGGACTACATTAAGAAGAATGGTCTTCAGGACAAGAAGAACAAGCGCAACATCAATGCGGACGCAGCGCTGCAGAAGGTTTTCGGAGGCAAGAAAACGGTTTCCATGTTCGAGATGGCAAAGCATCTCAGCAAGAACCTCTCTTAATTTCCTTCGAGAACGAAGAAAAAAACGTCCCGGCAAAACCGGGGCGTTTTTTTTTGCAATTATACCATCGGTAAACAGGTTTTCGAACTTGTACTACATAGTACCGGATGGTATATCCTCCGAAGGAGTCCAATTTTTAGAACTGCACTTAAATATCACTCACGCACCTAACGCCTTCAGCGCCTCATAAACCAAAAAGGCTGGCCACACCAGCGCTTTTAAAAACCCCAGTGCGCCTGTCCAAAAAGTGGTGGCATGGGAAATGTAATAGATGGCTGCTCCGATAAAACCCAGTCCGTAAACAGCGTTACCGGAATTGGTGTGATGTATTACTTTTTGATTCATGATTAATATGTTTTTGGTAGAACGTAAATTGATCCTGCAAATATGAGGAGATATACCAAGAGTAGTCGAATTTCCGAAGGAAAGAGACGTACTCTTGGTTAATACCGAACATCCTACAGTTCAATTGTTCGAAAACCTGAGTTGTTTCGATATAAATTAATTACAGGGACAAATGATGAAGTTCGGTTCCATAAAATCCGTTTCTCCCTTATCAAGTCAGCAATGCTAAGAAACGTTCAATGTCGTAATAAGCATTGTGGGCGGAAGGAGAAATCTTAAAGGCTGAGTTGCTTAAAATTAAACCTATCATTTGTGGACATTTTGTCAGCATTGGGTTTTTGAAAGGAAAAAACTACCGTAGTATTGTTACTTTATTTGATTGATAATTAGATGTTTCCTGCTTCCGGAATTGCCCTAACGAAATGACAAACCGGCTTTTCATAATAACTTTAGGATCGTTGATTACAAACTCCTGCAATTTGCCCGCAACAAAAACCGTAAACGGAATTGACGCTGTTTTGATGCGCGAAGTGGAAACGAACAACACGCCTTCCGTTCAGTATGTCCTTTTCAGCCATGACAGCGTCATCCATGAATTTCACTATGGGCTTGCGGAGGTAAAAAATCAGATTAAAGCGGATAAGCAAACAACATATAATGCCTTTTCCGTAACCAAAACCTTCACCGCATTAGCGATTTTGCAATTGGCGGAAAAGGGCAGGCTGAATATTGATCATCCCGCAAAGCAATACCTGCCTGATTTTCCTTATTCATCAGACATCACTATCCGGCATCTTCTGACACATGCAGCCGGCATCTCCAACCCGGTTCCCCTGAGTTGGATTCATCTTGTTGAAGAACACCCGTCATTCGATCGCAACAACTTTTTCAATCAAATCTTCCGCAAGCACAACAAAGCCAAATCGAAGCCCAATGAGAAATTCGCTTACACCAATCTCGGATATGTTTTGCTGGGACAAATAATCGAGACTGTCTCCGGGCAGAAGTACGAGGATTATATCCGGGATCATATCATAAAGCCGTTGGATTTAAGCCTTGCCGAATTGGGCTTTGAAATAGCCGATAAAAAACATCATGCGAAAGGCTATCAAAAGCAGGCGAGCTTGCTCAACTTATTTCTTGGCTTCCTGATTGACAAGCCTAAGTACATGGGTGAAACGGAAGGTAAGTGGAAACCCTTCAAAGCGTATTATGTAAATGGCGCGCCTTATGGCGGATTGATCGGAACCCCGAATGCATTGGCGGCATACATCCGTGAACTGCTGAAGCCCGGTTGCAGGCTTTTGGGAGATGATTACAAGAAACTGCTTTTCACCGAAAATCACACAAACAACGGCAATCCGACCGGGATGAGCCTGTCATGGTTCACCGGTCAACTCAACGGCAACGAATATTTTATGCATGCCGGAGGCGGTGGGGGCTGCTATTGTGAAATAAGGATCTATCCGGAGTTGGGAAGGGGGAGCGTGATAATGTTCAACCGGACGGGCATGACCAACGAGCGCTTTTTGGATAAAGTGGACAAATATTATATACGCTGATACTCACGCCACCGCTTCTTCCGCAAGCATCTTTTCCGCCAAAAATTTTTTCATGTAATTCAAATCAATAAATGTTTCGCCTTCTTCCGCTCGCTTAAAACTATCCAGCTTGGTGGAAAGCTCGACAAGATTTTCAGTGTTGATTGAAGCATCGAGGAACATTTTCACGAAGGCGTATTCCACTCTTCCCTCGTACCCTTCCATCTTCATTTGGCGGAGTATGGAACGGGCAAGGGATGGCATCAGGCTATAGTTCTTCAATTCATAATGGCTCAGCATCAGCATGATTTTGGCGGATATGCTGCCATGCACGTACTCCTTAATTTTCGGCTCGCTGAGAATGCGGTTAAGGGGCGCAACGGCTTTTTCAAAATTTCCGTTGCGGAAAAAAGATTTTGCAATCAGCAGATGAATTTCCAGCACCGCTGCTTTTTCAATCATCTCCCTGTGGGTTTCCAACCCTTTTTCTATTTCAGGAATCAGTTCCACGGCTTTGCCGAAATCCCCCGTATCAATGAACGATTGAAGCGCGTTGAAATGGTAAGAGATGAATTTGATCACCTCCTGGTTCGCGTTATGGCACTTGACGTCTTTCAGCTTGTTCAGCACTGCCTGCGCTTCCTTGTGCTTTCCTGATTTCCGCAGCGCCAGAATCTTGTTGCGCAAGCCGATGATATAATAGAATGTGTTGCGGCTCATCACATGCTTGTTCTTTTCAATCAGCCTCAGGTATGCGCTTGCATTCTCCAGCGCCTGTTCGTTTTTGCCCAGCTTGAATTGCAGGATGCTGTTGATGCTGAAATAAATCAGTTTCGACCTTAGTGTTTTTGCTTCGCCTGCATCATGCAGCAGGGGATTGCTTCCCAGCTTCTGATATGATTGAAGAACTTCTTCCCTTGTTTTTTTTGCTTCGCTCTTTATCAGTTCGAGCATTTCGATAAGCAATGTCCTGTAATGGCTCTCATTCATCAGTATCTGGAGGTTGGCTTCTTCCTTCCGCACCAGTTGGCTCAGGCTTTCGTGGTCATAATTATTCAGGTAGAGGTTGAATGCGTTGGTCTTCATCATGGCATAGGTCTCGGCAAGCAGGAAAGTCCTGTTTTGCCTGGCGCAGTTGCGCTCGAAAACTTTCAGCTTCTTCTGCGCCAGCCCGAACAGCTCTTTTTTATTCAGCACCAAAAGCTGCATCAACTGTAGGCGCGTTTTGAATTCATTGTCGTTTTCCGAATAGTAAAAGATGAGCGCTTTGATGATGGAGTCAAAAAGATATTGGCGCGTTTTCAGGATATTGGTTTGAAGGTTCTTTTCTTTGATTTTATTATTCAGCAGGTGCTTGTCAAATCTCTTCATTCCGCTCATGATGTCGAAAAGCAGAAGGTATCCTTTCGAGCCGGAATTTTCCTTGCCGGAAAACGCCCTGAAGTAGCGTTTTTCGGCTTTTGTAAGAGAACTGATCAGGGTGAACAGCGAGTCAGAAGTCTGTTCCATGGTGGTTGGTATTTACGGAAGGACGCTTTTGGGATACTTTCGGTTGCTTATCAACCTGCTAGGTAAATCCACTCCCGTCATCTAAAAGAAGAAGGATGAGATTGTTGAACGTGTTCAAGGAATAGACAAATAATAAGTTCTATTCCATCTCAAACCTCCTGACGCATCTCACATTATACACGTCCACCTTATTATAGTAAAACACAACCCTGTGATGCGGGCGGAAGTGCACGTTCCATGAATCCCTCAGTCCGTATTCGGTGGAGCTGCAATAATCTTTCATGGCGAAAGTGCCGATGATGTCGCGCTGCTGGTGAATTTTTTCCAGTTCGTTGATAGCCGGGAGGTACCAGTCATCATAGCCGCCAAGCTTTGACGTGTTGCAAATGTAAGCGGCAAAGACATCGAATTTTTTATCCTTCTTCAACAGCTTCACGTTCTCCCTGCCGTCATCCATGTTCGAAGCGCCATACTCGCCATTTTTCCCCCATTCCACATCCTTCGCATGGTCTTTAGCAGCGACAATCAGCCGTAATTTTTAACTGGGTTCAAAAAGAATACGATGCCTCCCTCGAAACGGTCGCCTAATTCCTGTGACAAGGCTTGCCCGAAAAAGAGCGAAACGAGCGGGAACAATAGTTTTTTCATAGAATGGTTATTTATGCTTGATAAAAAAAGTTTCATTTAAAAGAGTTGATGTCACGTGACAAACCAACCCCAATGCAGCTTCCAATAAATCAGCGGTCCTATGTTCGTTTTTGTCAGGCTATATTCATCTGCATAGGGATTGTCATGCAGGATGGTGATGCCCGCGCCCACCTCCACGGAGAAAGAACGCGACAAATTGCGTCCCTTGATCTTTTCGGCAGCCCAGCCTATTGAGGCGAGCGTTTCGGGCAAGTCACCGAATGAGTGCCCGGTCTTGAGCGACAGCCCGTTCAGCCGCACTTGATCTGTCTGATGCGATACGCCCGGATAGAAAATAAATCCACCGGCAAGCATCGGCTGGTGATATACCGTAGTGGAACGCTCGGTGCCGAAGTATGAACTTGTTTCCTTGATAAGGATGAACGGACGGTAATAGACGCCAGCTTCAATTGCAAACTGCCGTACCGGATAAATGCGAATAGGAGCCCCGATCAGCCCGCCACCGCCAAGCGCAAAGCCGATGGAAATAACACCGCCAAAATCGTTGCGGCTGACGTCTTCCTGAGTTTGGCCAAAGATATTAGCAGAAAGCGCTGTGAAAAAGAGGAGATGGATCAAGTTTTTCATGGCTATATTTTTTTAAATTGTTAGCGATGATATCTGACTGTTATATAAATGTCACATTTTTATTTGGTTCATGCAATACGCTATCGCGCGTACGTATGATAAATTTCTGACAATGGCGGAGGAAACGATAGCGTGGGATGTGAAAAGTTTCGTCAGAAGGCTGCATGAGATTGAAAGAAACCATCTTTATTTTTGCGCTGCATGGAGATATGGTTGCCTTCTCTTACAATTTCAAAGCCAGGCTGCTGTAAAGCCTTCAGCACATGCTGCTTCTGGGCATCAACCGGAAACTTCATTGCCTAAGAAGCCATCCGCATTTCAGCAACGAACAATTCTATTACCGGAGTATCATCCTGTTCAAAAGCGTCCTTGCCGAAAGTTTCAATGTGGAATTGTATGGCGGATTTCACATCCTCAAGCGCTTCATCGTAAGTATCTCCCTCCCCCACTACAACCCCTTTGAGACCCACAGGATAAGCAACGTAACCGTCAATGTGTTTCTCGATGACAATTTTGATGTGCTTCATGCAAACAAAACCAAAGTTTGTAAGTGATTGGAGCAAATGGTATTCAATCGTGCATCCAATTTGATGATGGAGTCAAAAAGGTATTGGCGCGTTTTCAGGATATTGGTTTGAAGGTTCTTTTCTTTGATTTTATTATTCAGCAGGTGCTTGTCAAATCTCTTCATTCCGCTCATGATGTCGAAAAGCAGAAGGTATCCTTTCGAGCCGGAATTTTCCTTGCCGGAAAACGCCCTGAAGTAGCGTTTTTCGGCTTTTGTAAGAGAATTGATCAGGGTGAACAGCGAGTCAGAAGTCTGTTCCATTGGAGGATTGACTTTTACGGATGACGCACCTGCAGCGCTTACGGTTGTCAGGAATTTGCCTCAAGTTACAAACATCATTTAGATCAAATCCGAATCACGGTGCGACCACAAATTATTGAGGTAGCAGCGAAGCGGCAGAACAGCCAGAAATTTAAATCTGTCTTGTTTGTGCTTGCATGGCTTTATCGCAGCAGCGGTGGTTTGCCGGATGGCAAAAGGATAAACATCGCTTATCTTTTTCCTAAAGAAGGTTTTCTTATTATGAGAGCCCCTTCTTTTTAACTTAGACAGTGATGGAGGCTGTTGGCGAGGCGAGGACTGTAACTCCTGCGTCAGAACTCAGGGTATTTGAGACGCCCGGCTAAAGGATGATGCACTGCTCGCGGTGAGTGTCACGCGTCTCGTTCCGTCCGAGTGCAACACGGGCAACACCTGCCAAACATTTTCCTTACTCACCCATCTGCTTCGCCTGCTCCCACAGCGCATCCATTTCGGCAAGCGTCATGCTCTTCAGATCGCCATTGTTTTGGCGCGCTGCATCTTCGATGTATTGAAACCGCCTGACGAATTTCTTGTTCGTTTTTTCCAAAGCGCTCTCCGGATCAACATTGATGTAGCGGGCATAATTCGCCAAAGCGAACAGCAGGTCGCCAAATTCCCCTTCCAGTTTTTCCGCGTCTGCTTTTTCAGCCGTGGCTGCTTCATGCAATTCGTTCATTTCTTCCATCACTTTTTCCCACACCTGTTCCGTGTTTTCCCATTGAAAACCTACTTGCTTTGCCTTGTCCTGTATCCGGAGCGCTTTGATAAGCGCTGGCAGCGACCGGGGCACTCCGGAGAGGACTGACCTTTTTCCCTCCTTTAGCTTCAGTTTCTCCCAGTTCTTTTTCACTTCTTCCTCGCTGTTAAGTTTGACATCGCCATAAATATGGGGATGGCGGGCAACCAGCTTTTCGCAGTGCTCATCAATGACGTCCTTGATGTCAAAGGCATTTTTCTCCGATGCTATTTTGGCATAAAAGACGATATGTAGCAGCAAATCGCCCAGCTCTTCTTTTATTCCCGCCATGTCTTCATCAATAATGGCATCAGCAAGCTCATAGGTTTCTTCTATGGTCAGGTTGCGCAGGCTTTGCAGGGTTTGCTTGTTGTCCCAGGGGCACTTCTCCCTGAGTTCGTCCATTATCTTCAGCAATCTGGCAAACGCTTCCTCCTTTTTGCCCATAGTTCAGGTTTGTGGTGCAGGCGTGAAATAACGCTTCGGATAAAATTAGACCTTTTTGATCCTCCTTCAGTCTGACTGATCCGGCATTTGTTGTTTTCATATTGGCTACTTTTTAGTTCACCCGCGTTTGCAGGATTTTGATTGGACGGTTTGCACAAAATGTTAATCATAATTAATTGAATATCATTAAGATAATCCGATGACTTAAATAATAATAATACCATTGTTATTGACTGATTGTTGCATGAAAATGACATAAAGATGGAAACTAATTCGGGTTGAAAATTGTCATCACGTTAGATAAATTGCCAACCATTCTAACATTAATTCGTATAGGCAAATGAGAAAAGGTGTTAAATTGAATCAAACGAAACCAGCAAAAGGATACCTTCTGTTAGCGGAACCGTTTATGGCCGATCCTAACTTTAAGCGGTCGGTTGTATTTATCTGCGAAAATCAGAAAAGCGGCTCTGTGGGATTCATTCTTAACAGGCCGATGCCGCTGAAACTCACTGAGGCGGTGGAGGATATTTTCGATTTCGATGCCACGTTGTATTATGGAGGTCCCGTTCAAACCGATACGCTACATTTCATCCATAATGTTTCTGACCTGGAAGGCTGCATCCGGATCATTGACGGACTCTACTGGGGCGGAAATTTTGAAGCCCTTAAAGCTATTATCAATTCAGGGCAGGTGCGTCCCGAAAATTTCCGTTTCTTCCTGGGGTACTCCGGTTGGGATATGAGCCAATTGGACTCTGAACTGGCAGATAACTCCTGGATAATACATCCAGCGAAGGCATCTCATGTTTTTAAAGAGAAGCCTGACACTCTTTGGAAGGAGGTGCTTAAGGAAATGGGTGGCGACTACGCGATGATGGTCAACTTCCCCGAAGATCCAAGCATGAATTGAGGAAATCTGCACCCGCGACTTTTTCTTTTCGATTATCTATAAACGGTAAAGGCGTAAACAAGTAAACAACTGCCCGCATTGGCGTTATTGCAGGTTTTCTACAGGCGGAGTTTCTTTACCTCAATAAAAATTCTCATTTTGCGGAAAATTCAGCATGAGAAAGCATTGGTTTATCCTCTGGTTGTGTTGGATGATTCAATCCTGCGCGCCATCTCCTGACGAAGTAGTCATATATGTCACTGTTGACCAGGTTTATGCCGAGCCGGTGCTGCGTGATTTTGAGAAGAAAACGGGCATCAGGGTAAAGGAGGTTTTCGACACGGAAGAAACCAAATCAACCGGAATTTTAAACCGGCTGATAGCAGAAAAAGATAATCCGAAATGCGATGTGTTTTGGAGTGGCGACCCGGTGCGGGCGGAAGTGTTGAAAAGCAGGGGTATTCTTGCCGTTTATGCACCGGAAAATGCGCAAGATATTCCAGCAACATTCAAAGACAAAGACGGCTGCTGGGTGGGGTTTTCCGCGCGTTCGCGGGTGTTGATTTATAATAAGGATATGATGACTGAAGATCAGGCTCCGCACTCCGTCTTCGATTTGATAAAAGATGAATACAAGGGTAAGGTTGCAATAGCCAATCCGCTGTTTGGCACCACCACGTTTCAGGTCGCTTCATGGTTTGAAGCATTGGGTGATGAAAAGGCTCAGGCCTTCATGGACAGCCTTAAAAAAAATAATGTGGCGCTTTTATCAAGCAATGGCGATGTGAGGCGGAGAGTGAGCAAAGGTGAAATCTCCTGCGGACTCGCGGATACTGATGATGCATTCGTTGCCATTCTTGCCGGAGAGCCGGTTGACATGATTTTCCTGGATCAGGATAGCCTGGGTTCTTTGATAATGCCAAACACGGTGAGTCTGATTGCAAATTCACCGGATGCCGAAAATGGAAAGAGGCTGATTGAGTATTTGCTTGAGAAAGAAACGGAATCAAAGCTGGCGCATTCATGTGCGCAGATTCCATTGCGGGCTGGAGTGAATACGCCTGATTATGTTCCCACGATGGAAGCGATTCGCCCGATGCAAATTGATTACAGCCTCACGGCTAAAAAGCTGGAAGCGATTCAGCCTTTCATCAAAAACTGGATTGAAAACTGGTAAGAAAATTTCCTTACATCTTTGGAGCGCTTCTTTTTCTGCTTCTGGCAGCGATGCCGCTCGTATTTACTTTTCTTGGCAGCTTCACTGCTGACGGACAATTCACTTTTAAAAATTATGAGGCGGTATTGATTGGCGAAAAACTGTTGCTGCTTTGGAACAGTTGCGCTGCGGCTGCGTTGATTGCCGCGTTTTCAACCGCGATTGGCGCGGTTATAGGATGGATAATCAGCAGAACGGACGTTCCTTTCACCGGGTTTTTCAAGCTGGCATTTCTGCTGCCGCTTTTTGTTTCGCCTTATTATTTTGCGGTGGCGTGGAAGGATGTTTTCAGCGTTGCAGGCATCACCAGCCTGCAGGGCAAAAGCTGGATCGTGATGTTCATCCTCACGCTGTGCTTCTTTCCGCTTCCCCTCCTTGTCATTTCCAGCGCTTTGGCAAACATCCATCGGAATATCATCGAGGCTGGCTTGCTCGCCTCCGGCAGGGCGAGAGTTCTGCTGCTGCTGGAGCTGCCTTTGGTGAAACATGCTTTTTTTGCATCATTCATCCTGGTGTTCATTCTCTCCGTTTCTGAAGTTGCGGTTGCCACTTATTTTTTAGTGCCTTCATTCGCCTCCGATATTTTCATCCAGTTCTCCGCGTTTTACAATCATGCGGGAGCAATCGCATCATCCTCCCTGCTCATTTTGGTTTGCGCGGTTTTGCTGGCTCTTGAATATTCATATTTCGTGAAAGCGCCTTTTCTCAGCATTGGCGCAAAAGGAAATCCGATGAAGGAAATCAAGCTGAAATGGGGTCGCTTGCCGGTTATGTTAATATTATTTTCTTTTTGGCTGTTGGTGATTATTGCGCCTGTTGCGGGATTGGCGAATCAGGCGTTCAAGGCGCCTCCGGAGTTCACCCAGGTAAGGCAAAATATTGTTCAAACCGAAGGCGGAGGCGAATCCGGTTATTATGTGGAGCAAGCTATTAGGCTGCTGATGCCGGTTATTCCTGAATCATTGCTGTATGCGACCATCGGAGCGGTTGTTATCTGCCTTCTCGGATTCGTGCTGGCATATTACTCGCAAAGAAAGGGGTACAGGCTTTTTGATGCGGTTCTGCTGGTGGTCTTTGCGATTCCCTCAACAGTGTTTGGTATTGCCCTCATTAAATTTTACAACCGTCCCGTGCTCGATGCTGTTTATTCATCATTTTTAATTATTGTAATTGCTTACACCGGGCGATTTGCATTTATCGCTTCGAAAGTGATGAGTCATGCCATTGGAAAAGTGCCTTTCAGTCTGGAGCAGTCAGCCATGATGGCAGGAGCTGATCCGCTGCAGCGCATTTTGAAAATTTTATTGCCCCTGTGCGCGGAGGGATTTTTCGCGGCTTTCATCATCAGCTTCATATTTTGCCTTGGCGAGGTGGGAACAACAATTGTCGTTTATCCGCCCGGAAGTTCGCTGCTTCCGATTAAAATTGCCACCGCCATGCACAGCACGCCCGAGGGATTAATGAGCGGAATGGTGTTTGTCGCGCTGGCGGTTACGCTGTTGGCATTGGCGCTCTTATTTGCAGGATACTCCGTTATTTCAAGAAATCAATCATGGAAGCAAGCATAGTCTTTGAAAAGGTATCCTTTGCTTATGGCAGGAAAAAACTGCTCGAAGAATTGAGCTTTAAAATTTCACTGAACAGACTCACTTGCTTGCTTGGCAGAACCGGATCAGGAAAAACAACAATACTTCGGCTGATTGCCGGACTTGAAATTCCATCACACGGAAAAATTTATATTAATGGGAAAATAGTTGCCGGAGGCGGAGTGTGCATGTTGCCGTCCGAAAGGAAGGTTGGTTTGATTTTTCAGGACCTTGCTCTGTGGCCTCATTTCACCGTCTATAAAAATGTTGCATGGGGGTTGAAAAATAAAAAAACGGATGATGCCGGGGAAAGGGTGTTCGATATGCTCGACACCTTTAACATTCGCGGCCTTGCCGAGCGATACCCCCATGAACTTTCGGGCGGTCAGCAGCAGTTGGTGGCGCTGGCGCGGTCGTTGGTTCTTGAGCCGCAAATTTTACTGCTGGATGAACCGCTCTCAAATCTTGACAGCAGGATGAAATCTGTCGTGATGAATTATATTCTCGACCTGAAGCAGCAGCGCAACATCACACTGGTATATGTCACCCATGACCACCGCGACACTGAAAAGCTTGCGGATGAAATTATATTGCTCACCGAAAACGGAGTGGTGGCTTTGACCGGAACAAAGGATGATGTGATGGATTCATCTGATTTCAGGAGGGAGTTTTTAGAAACCTGAACAGTCTTTTGGGCAGTTCTAAAAATGCTACCACTTACTCTCTCATTCTGGAGAGGGAAGGGTGAGGCGATAAAAAGAGCAATTTTTAGAACTGCCCTTTTATTTTTCACTCCTTTCTTTAAAATCCAACGAGGTCGAATTAACGCAATACCGCATTCCGGTGGGGGCTGGACCGTCTTCAAAGATGTGTCCGAGGTGGGCGCCACACCGCCTGCAAGTAATTTCCGTTCGAACCATGCCCTGACTGCTGTCAGTTCCGGACTCAACGTTTGATTCAATTTGAGAGTAAAAGCTGGGCCATCCGGTTCCTGAATCGAACTTGGTTTTGGAATCGAACAGCGGAGATTGACAGCGAACGCAATAATAGATGCCATCTTCATGAAAGTCCCAGTACTTCCCGGTGAAAGCCTGCTCTGTTCTGTTCTCGCAGGTGACGTAGTATTGTTCGGGCGTAAGTTTCTGCTTCCACTCTTCGTTGGTCAGAAGAAGTTTTGAAGTATCAGCAGGGGCTGGCAGTTCTGCTCTATTTTTGGTTACACCGTCTGCTCTCTGGGCGCAGGAAGAAAACCAAATCAGAAGGGTAGGGAGGGAAAGAAAAAGATATCTTTTCATTTGAGAGTTTTGAATGAGGTAACAACAACGATTGGGAGAGGGTTCAATTTCATGGAGTGCGGATGCGATTCAGGATATAACGGGGCGCGAAGGATTGGTGAACCCTGATTTTTCTGTTGGTTGCCCGATGATGCTGGCAGCCGGCATTCCCTTGCGGATTATGCTCGCGCAATCAGCGGAGGTGATGAAGTTTGCTTCACCTGAAGTTGATCCAATTCCTTACTGAATCATTATCTTCCGGATAAACATGCTGCTTTGAGTTTCAATATGGATGCAGTAAATGCCTTTTGGGAAGCCTGCGGTCGTAATTGCAAATTTGCCGGGATTCATTTCGTTCAGATTGAAATCCATTTGCTTTCCGAAAATATCGCTGACTGCAATCTTTTTAACAGGTGATGATATTGCCACAGAGAAGTTCCCTGTGCTCGGATTGGGATAAACCGAGATGGAGGCATCTGCCATTGGGGATTCCGCAGAAACAGAAGGCGAACAAATGGGATGCGAAGCGGGCGCCTGCAATACTGCAAGATCCGTTCTGGAAGTTGCCAACATTGCCCGCATGATGGCTGCCTGCCCCTGCGTGAACATATTCTGACATTCTTCCTTTGAATAATCCATGTAGTTCTCCCACATGTCCGGCAGGTCGTTAATGGAGTCGGTGCAGGTGTTTTTGTTGATGTTGCAGTTGACCGCGCTGGCAGCATCAGCCTGCGAGTTATTGCCTGAGTTGGGCGTGTCGTCAATGCCGTCATCCACGCTGCAGTCGGGAATCAGGATGCTGAGCGGCCCATCGCCCCATATATGGCGCAATCCCAGATAGTGACCAACCTCATGCACGGCTGACCTTCCCTGATTTGCCATTTCCAATTGACCTGTAGCCAGCGGGTTGTTCCTTCCGAACACTTCATAATGGATCACCACCCCGCTTAGCGTGGAGTCAGCCGGAAAGGCTTCAGCCGGCCAGTTGGGGGCATTGTCAGGAGGGTAGGCAAACCCCAGAACCAGCCCGAAGATCGAAGCCGGGTCTTTCATGTTGCACACCCAGATGTTCAGGTAGTTATTGACATCCCACGCATCAATTCCGCCCTTGGCTGTTTTCTTCACTTTGTCGGCTCCGTTTTCCGAGCTGCCGCTGAAAATATCGCCAATCACGGAAAAGTAAGGAGTGTCGGTGTAGGTGCGTGTAATCCCGGTGGTAGGGTTTCCCTGCGGGTCGGTGGTGGCGAGGAAAAATTCGATGCCCGTATCAGCAGCGCGTGATTTGAAGAAAGAGCGCGTTGAACTTGTGTCGGCATTGAGCCTGCGATAATCCTGGTTGAGCACTTCAATCTGGCTGCAGATGAGCGAGTCGTCAAGATTTTGCTCGGGTGTGTTATATACAATATGCACCACTATCGGTATGCGGTAAATGGTATCCCAGTCACCGCTCTTGTTTGCCTGAATCCGCTGGGCGCTTTGCTTTGCTGCGTTAAAAGCGTGTTCTACGGCAGCGGCATACCCCGGATTTTTGTGCGCGTTGTATTCATACACATCATGTGTAGCGCACCGGTTCACATTTTGAGATTGCACCGTTAAGCAGGCAAGCGATGCCCAAATAAAAATAAATGCTGTTGATTTCTTCATTTGAATGTTGGTTAAGTGAGAGTTGGTAAAATTAGCTTTCGGATTTAATATAACTGGGTTATCTCGCCATTGCAAAAGACCTTCATGCCGGTTTTCAGCTTGGTAAAAAGCACGGCTTTGTTTTTCAATTCGTAGTAGCTGACAATTTCATTGGAGACATTCTGGTACTTTCCGTCAATATATCCGATCAGTTTTTTGTCGAGATCGGTGAACACGACAATATCCCGGTCTATCTGATAACTCTCTGGCGTGTATGCCGCCAGCTTTTCTTTTTTGCCCTTGTAAAAAACGTGAAAATGATTGTAGTTGTCGGTGTAAACGAGGATGTTGTCTTTGATCTCAAACGCATTCGGTGGAATGGACATTAATTCATACTCGCTGCCGGCATAATACACCATGAATTTATTTTCAACGGCTGTGATATAGGCAACCATGTCTTCGCCCACTTCATAGCGCAACGGCTGTATGGTTGAAAGAGTTACTGTTTCGCCTTCAAGAAACACTTTAAAGTCGCCTATAAAATCAACATAGGCGATAATGTTATTATGCACTTTGAAAGATTGCGGAGCGCTTCCGGTTTCCAGGGTTAATATCTGTCCGTTATAAAGAATTTTATACTCATAATTGGGATCAACATACGCGATGATGTTTTCCTTCGCACCAAATTGAGTGATGATTCTGTTGTCGAAGCTGATGATATCCCCATTGTGAAATAAATGGAACGTGCTGAGGTAATCATTGAAAGCGACTACGCTGTCGCCAAATGAATACTGCGGAAAATCCGGGTTAAGCCTGCCGAGGTTGTAAACCTTTTGTCCATCGAAGGCGAAGATGTAATCGCCTGAATTTTCAATCACCAGCAGGTAATCGGTAACATAATATCTTATCGGAGCATAATCCTGCAGCTTGATGGTGAACCCATCCTTGTAAATTTTCAGCGCTGAAGCAAAATCAACATAGGCCACAAACCTCTTGCCCACCTGAAACGACTGGATCTTCTGGTATTCCTGCTGGCGCAGTTCACCGTTGTCGAAGATGTAGAAATAATCCTCTCGTGTGTCGCGGGTATCCCTGAAGGCCGTGAGGCATTGGGAGTAAGCTTGCAGTCCGTGAAGACACAATAGAATCCCAATAATTGCTATAATCTTTGTCATATTTCTGATAGCTTTATTTCGGACGGACTGCAAATTAAGATAATTAACTACAGTGAAATCAATAATCACGCTTGCTCTGCTGGCGATTAAGATGCCCTTTCCGGGGAATGTGTTTGCTCAGGAATTTGACCGGAAAATATTTTGCAAAGACCTCAATTTGGCGGTGACCGCTTTTTCTCAAAGCATTGACAGCCTGAAGGGAAAATTCATCGGTGAAAACGCGCTCGGCATCCAGCAGTGGGAAGCGAAATACGCTTTGCCCGGAGCCATTGAAAAATTTTATGAGCGCACATTGCTTGATAGCGAAGAATTCCGGGCTGCCTACATTCTGATGAAAGATAACGGTCAGAAAGGAGCCGAAGAGTTGTATAATCAAATTGTTCAGGCCGTGCGGTGGTGCTACGGTGTTGAGTACTCGCTGAGCGAGCAGGAAACTTCCGAATGGGATAACAGCGGAAAAAAGCATCAGCACCATGAGGCAACTTTCACGTTTGCCGGAGTTGCTGACAAGGGAATCGTGATGCCGATAATCCTCGTCAGATGCTTCTCCATCGAAAGCGGCTTATATTCGGTAACTGTGGAACTATTCAAAATTCTCTGAGACAACGAGCACACAGCGATAACTGTAAACTGAAAACTGTAAACCGTAAACTGATTTATGAGCGACCACAAGATCACAAAGAAATACACCAATGGCGAAGTAACCATCGTCTGGAAGCCTGACCTCTGCATCCATTCGGCAATGTGTGTAAGCGGGTTGCCGAAGGTTTTTAACTCGGCTAAGCAGCCGTGGATTGACCCGCAAGGCGGCACAACCCAGCAAATAATGGAACAAGTGAAGAAATGTCCGTCAGGCGCTTTGTCATATTATAGGAATGCTGAGCAGCAGGACCCCGTGAAGGTGGAAGGTGAAACGATTGTGGAAGTGAGCAAGAACGGACCGCTGATGGTTTACGGCAACGTTGTTATCAAAAGCGCTGACGGAAAGGAAACCCGGCAGAACAAAGTGACGGCTTTATGCCGCTGCGGAGGCTCATCGAACAAACCTTTCTGTGACGGAACTCACAGGAAGAATGGGTTTGTTGGGTAGTGAATTATTTGCTTCGCTTGCAGCAACCTTCTGCGCTGGCGTTAGCTTTCGTTTCCATGAATTATCATAGGGCTTGAAGCAAGAAAATTGCTGCACTTCGGAGAGGGTTATTTTTTCACCGAGATAATTGGTGAGCGCCTGAAAGGCCTCTTTGTTTTCTTTTTTCAATACAAGCAGCGCGGTGTTCACCGCTGTTTTTACCGCGATGGGTACGCCTCCACCGAGGTCAGCCCAATGCCCGCCCAGCAGCAGGTTGGCGACAGGCGTTTGGTGGTGAGCGATTTTCGCCTGCATGTTTTCCCTGCCGGGCTTTGCGCCCATCATGCTGCCGTTCCGGTTGCCGGTATATCGCCAATGCGTGATGGGAGTCGCCACATCGCAATGCAAAATATGCTTGCGCAAGCCGGGAGCGATTTTTTCTTCCACCCGTTTTATCAGTATGTCGGCATAATCGGCTTTCAACTTTTTGTATTCCTCTCCCCTGATAAAATTTCCGTTGCCGTCTTTTTGGGTTTGCCAGTGATTGCGGTAATCGAAAAATGCAGGACTGTAAAGCGTAAGCGTGCCGTGATTGAAGGGCGCCAGTGATTTGTCCCTGAGGGATGGCGCGAGGATACTGATCCCGCTTAATTGCGGGTCACCGCTTTCGTGATCTTCCCTGTTCAGGTTTTCGTTGCAGAGGAAAATCAGCTCCTCGTTCAATCCCAATTCTTCCGTTGGGCAATCGAGCGCCAGCGAAACGGTAACGGATGAGCTGTACAGCTTTGCATTTCTGAGGTTGCTGATCAGCTTAGGCGGGACGGTTGAAGGAGGCAGCATTTTTTCATAGAGCGTCTCTACATCACAAGCGGCAATAACGTATTTGCTTTTTACCTGATAGCTGTTGCCGCGATGCTCGAACTCCACGCCCGCACTTGTGTTCTTTTCGAGGAGGATGCGCGCTACCCTGCATTTATAAAACACTTCGCTGCGGTAAAAATCAATCACATGGCAGAGCCATTCCGGAAACACCTGGCTGCCGCCCTCCGGTGGGCTTTGAAAATCTCCGTAATACGCCCAGCCGATGGGAACCAGGCAGGAGAGGAGATCAGTCTCAGAGCAAAATAGCTGCTGAAGTTTTTTATTCCTGAAAAAAAGGTTCAGCCCTTTGATGGTGCCAACGTTGCCGCTATACCGGATGTATCGGATAAAAGGAAGGGCAAAACGGAGCAACGCTGTTTTGAATTTTATTTTTTCCACAAACGACATGGTCTCCTCTGATCGAAAAATCACGCGGTGTTTGTAGAATGCGGACCCCAGGGTTTTTGCAGCCTTGAAAAATTTGATGATGCCTTTTTCTTCATCGGGAAAATCAGCGATAAGCTGTGCCTTCAACTCATCGGGGTTGTTGGTAAGCAGGTAATCATAGTTTTCTCCTTTGTATCTCCTGATGCGTTTTTGCGGAACGGCTTTCGGATGGTCGCTCCCGATAAAATCAAATGCTTTTGTAACAATCCCATCCGGTCCGCATTGGTTGAGCCAGTGTATGGCTGAATCAAACCGGAAATTATTTCGCGTGAAGCCGGCAAGGTAGCCGCCCGCCCGGACATCCATTTCCAGCACAGCAACGGACAGTCCTGCTTTGCTGAGAATGGCGGCAGAAGTCAAACCGCTGATGCCCGCGCCAATCACTACCACGTCATAGTAAGGTTTTATCTGTAGCGGGTTCAAAGGAGCAAGAATTTAATTCGGTTGAATTTGTTTTTTCTTGTGCAGAAATATTCGGATTCATAAAGATAAGCATTGGAGCGCATGGAGTGACTTCCTGGTCGCATGACAAATTCAAAGACTGCATCTGCGGTAAAACAATCATGCCTAACTTATTCATTCAAAAGAAATCAGCCCGGACTCCCCTCTCCACTTGGAAAGGGGTAGGGATGAGGCTGGATTAAAAGGCAGTGCGAGCGAAACAACGCGGCATCCTTGGACTACGCTCATGACGACTGCCACCCGCAACCTAAAGAGATTGTCGGAAAATCACCTTTTTGCAGATTCTCATAGTTGCAGCGCTCCCGCCAGCCGTTTCAACTCCAACTCACTAATCCTGATCGCGTATTGCGCAGTCAGCAGCCTGCTCCTCGCTTCCACCGCTTGCAGTTGAATATCACGAAATTCAACGGAACTGATATTCCCAAGTTCAAACCGCTTCATGGCGATGCGCACGTTTTCATTGGCGTTTTCTTCATTCTCGCGCTCAAGGCGAAACACTTTCAGCGCAAGCTCATAATCACGATACGCTTGCAGGATGAGCGCGTTGCTTGAGGCGGTGGCTTTGTCGCTGTCAATCTTGCTGTTATCGGCAATGAGGTTTGCAACTTTCGTGTTCTTGTAATCACGCAGGCCGTTGAACAAATTGAAAATTGCAAACACGCCCACGCTCGGCCCGTAGCTGCGGTTGGAGCGCAGGATGCCGACTTCATTCGTTGACTTTCCAAAGTCATAGCCCGCATACACCCCCGCCTGCGGATAGAAATTCGATTTCGCAACGCGCACTTCATTTTGCGCGATGCGGATGTTTTCACGCGCTATCAGCAAATCAACATTCGCAGATGATGCCGATTCCAAAATGGTGTTGAGCGTAACGGCTGAGTCCAGTGGAATTTCATTGCCTGTTTCAATGGCTCCGGCAACATCCCGCGCAAGCAGCAGGTTAAGTTCGGTTTTCAAATTGGCGATGGTGTTTTCTTCGCGCATCGCCTGCGCGCTGTCGGCATTCATGTCAATCAATGCCTGCAGCACTTCCTGCTGCGATGCGCTGCCGATTTCTTTTCTTTTCTGCGCAAGGTTGTATCGCTCCTGCGAAATGGAAAGCGACTGCCTGTAAACTTCGAGCAGTTTGTCTCGCTGAACGATTTGGTAATATAGATCAGCAAGCAGCAGCATCGCTTCTTCGGAAGCGGCTTGCAAATAATATCCGCTGCGCGTTTCGGTGGCATCCAAAATATTCTTGTTTGCAAACATGCGGAAGCCGTCAAACAGCGTCCAGTTCAGCAGCACCGATGCGGTGAGCGCGCTGTTCTGCGCGTTGTCAGCGCCCTGCTCGCGCCCGTCAAAGAAAATCTGTTCGGTATTGTTGAATGATTTTTCATAACCAAACTGCGCATCCACGGTCGGCAGGAAACCTGCTGTTCCGATGTTGTTGAGCTGCGAGGCGATTTCTTTGTTGTTGGAAACGATTTGAATGTCGAAATTTTTTGCCAGCATCTCCTGCACGGCTGCCTCAAAGGTCAATTCCTGCGCAGTAGATTTTCCTGATAACGCAAAAAGGGAGATTACAAGAATTAAAATTGTTTTTAATGAAGAAGCAGGTTGAAACTGTCCGTGCGGTTTGCCGGGATTCCCTCTGAAAATTCTTTTCAGGAAAGCGCTGAGTTGCTCGACATAGACATACAATGCGGGGATAACGTACAGCGTAAGCCCAAGTGAAAACAACAGCCCGCCAATAATTGCAACGCCCATCGGGATGCGGCTTGTTGCGCCTCCGCCAAGCGCAAGCGCAATTGGAACAGCGCCCAATACGGTTGAAAGGCTGGTCATCACAATCGGGCGGAAGCGCTGCGCAGCGGCATCCACCACTCCGTCAATCACGCTCAAACCTTGCTCCCTGCGCTGGTTGGCAAACTCCACAATCAGGATTCCGTTTTTCGTCACGATGCCGATGAGCACGATGATTCCGATCTGGCTGAAAATATTCAGCGTATGTCCGAACACCCACAGCGTGAGCAATGCCCCCGCAATCGCAAGCGGCACGGTAAGCATGATGGTGAGCGGGTCGAAGAAGCTTTCAAACTGTGCCGCCAGCGCGAGAAATATCAGCACCAATGCGAAGATGAATGCGAATAAAAGCGTGCTGGAGCTTTCGGCAAAGTCTTTCGAGGTTCCTGCAAGACTGGTTGAAAAAGTTTCATCAAGCACCTCATCAGCGATTTTATTCATCTCCCCGATGCCTTGCCCGATGGTATATCCATTGGCGGGCTGTGCCGATACGGTAGCGGACACATAACGGTTGTAACGGTACAATTGTGGCGGACTGCTTTCTTCTTCCATCGAAACAAGGTTGTCGAGGCGCACCGGTTCGCCATTTTTATTCCTCACCGTCACGCTGGCGATGTCCTGGATTTCGTTGCGGTTGTCGCGTGTCGCCTGCCCGATCACCTGGTATTGTTTTCCATTCAGGATAAAGTATCCGAAGCGCTGCCCGCTGAAAAACAGTTGCAGCGTTTCAGCGATGTCGCGCACCTCCACGCCCATCTCACGCGCTTTCCCACGGTTGATTTGCAGCTTCAGCTCGGGCTTGTTGAATTTCAAATCATAGTCAACGGCTTCAAACATCGGATTGGCGCGCGCCTTTTCCAAAAAAGCAGGCAGCGCTGTCCTTAATTTATCGAGCGAAGGAGCCTGCAACACATACTGCACCGGCAACCCGCGCAGCCCGCCTCCTGTGGCGATGGTTTGTTCCTGAACTACAAAAGTGCGCGCAAAGTTGTATTCGCGCAGCTTCATATTCAGTTCGCGCGCCAGTTGATCCTGGCTTTTTTTCCGCTGGTCGGGCGGCAGCAATACAAGCCGGAGGAAACTCGTATTGGTTGAAACGGAAGACCCGAAGCCGGGCGAGGTCACGCTGAGCAATGACTCTTTTTCGCGCAGGGTATCGGTGAGTTCAACCAACTGCATGGTGAATTCATCCATCTTTTCAAACGAAGTGCCTTCCGGTGCGGTGCTCATGATGCGCAGGCGGCTCTTGTCTTCCATCGGTGCGAGTTCGCTGGGGATGCGCTGCATCACGAAGTAGATGATTCCCGCGCAAACCAGCATCACCGGAAAGGCAATCCAGCGATGTGCCATAAAACTTTTCAATGAAGATTCATAACCGGAAATCATCGCGGTGAAAAACCGCTCGGTGGTGCGGTATAGCCAGCCGGGATTTTCCCTGTGTCGCAGCAGGCGCGAGCTCATCATGGGCGTGAGCGTGAGTGACACTATCGCAGAAATGATTACCGCTCCCGCCACAACGATTCCAAACTCGCGGAACAGCCTGCCGGTCAATCCTTCGAGGAAAATGATCGGCAGAAAAACCGCGCTGAGCGTGATGGTGGTGGAGATGATGGCGAAAATGATTTCATCAGACCCTTTATGAGCCGCTTCAAGCGGGTTCATCCCTTTTTCAATTTTTGAATAAATGTTTTCCATCACCACGATGGCATCGTCCACCACGATTCCCGTTGCAAGCACAATGGCGAGCAGCGTGAGAATGTTGATGGAAAAATCTGCGATGTACATGATGAAGAATGAGCCGACAAGCGAAATCGGAATCGCGATGGCGGGGATGAGCGTGGTGCGCCAGTCGCGGAGAAAAATGAATATGATGGCTACCACAAGCAGGAACGCTATCAGGATGGTTTCTTCCACTTCGGAAATGGCTTTGCGGATGGTGGTGGTGGTATCCAGCGCAACGCCCAGCACAATATCTTCCGGCAATTCTTTTTTGATTTGGTCAACGCGCTTGTAGGCTTCGTCAACAATATCAATGTAATTCGCGCCCGGCTGCGGGGTGAGCGCAACGCCAATCATCGGCACACCGCCATCGCCACGCAGGAGGGTGCGCTCATTTTCGGGAGCCAGCCTCGCCTTTCCGATGTCCTGAAAACGGATAAGCGTATTATTTTTTTCCGCAATGATCATATTGTTGAAATCATCTTCGGTGGCAAGCCTGCCGAAGGTGCGGATGATCATTTCCTTTTCGTAGCCTTCGATCCTTCCGGAAGGCAATTCCACGTTTTGCGCGAGCAGCGCGTTGCGGATGTCAAGGGGAGTCAAGCCATAAGCAGCCACTTTTTTCGGGTCCATTTCAAGGCGCATCGCATATTTCTTTTCGCCCCAAATTCTGATTTCACTTACGCCCGGAATTGTTTGCAGCCGTTCTTTGAAAATGTTGATGCCGATGTCGGTGAGTTGCAGCAACGTGCGCTTGTCGCTGCTCACCGTGATGGACAGCACCGCGTCAGCGTTCGCATCGGATTTCACCACGATGGGCGGGTCGGCATCAGCGGGGATGTTGCGCACAGCGCGCGATACGCGGTCGCGCACATCATTGGCAGCGGCATCCATGTCAATGCCCAGTTCAAATTCAACGCTGATGGTGCTGCGGCCATCGCTGCTGGTGGAAGTGAGCGTGCTGATTCCGGAAATGCCGTTGATGGATTCTTCCAGCGGCTCGGTGATTTGCGACTCGATGATGTCGGCATTCGCGCCCGCATAGTTGGTTGTTACCGTAACGATGGGAGGATCAACGCTGGGAAATTCGCGCACACCGAGATACGAAAACCCAACCACACCGAATATCACGATCACAATCGAAATAACCGTGGCAAGCACCGGGCGGTTAATGGAGATGGAGGAGATGTTCAAGGTGAATAATTTTTTAATGTATTACTGTAAAAGTCATTTATTGCTTCACTGAATTTAATCGCAAGCTGTTAGCCTCAAGCTGCAAGCGATAGGAGCTATTAGCTTGTGACTTGCAGCTATCGGCTATTTCTTCGCTTTCACCAACACCCCGTCACGCATCGAAAGCAGCGAAGTGGTGATCACCGTGTCGCCTGCTTCCAATCCTTCAGCGATTTGCACGAAGTCATCTTTCTGAATTCCGGTCTTCACCAGCTTTGTGACCGCCTGCCCGTTTTTGATTACAAATAATTTCTGCCCTTTGATGTCTTGCGTTACCGCCAGCGCGGGCACCAGCAACCCGTTTTCAATTTTTTCCAGTGTAATCGTCAGTTCCGCATACGCCCCCGGAATCAGCGAGCCGTCTTTGTTATCTGCGATAGCCCGCACTTTCAGGCTCCGTGTGGCGAGGTCAATGGCGGGGTCTAAAGCGTAAACCTTTGCGGCATAGGTTTTATCAGAGCCTGCAAGTTTGAATTGGATCTGCGCATCTGCCGCAATCTGATGCACATATAATTCGGGAATGGTAAAGTCTATTTTCACCGGGTCCGATTGGACAAGTTTTGCAATCATTCCACCTGCCGTAACGAACGCTCCCGGGCTCACCTGCCGCAAACCAATAGTGCCGCTGAATGGAGCTATGATTTTCGAATTGCGGATTTGCGCATCAATGAGATTAATGTCGGATTGCAGCGTAGCGACTTTCAGTTCGGCAGCTTCATATTCCTCTTTGCTGATTCCCTGAATATCGAACAACTGCTTCTTGCGGTTGAATTCATCCTGCGCGATTTTCAACTGCACATTCAGCTTTTGCAGATTGGGCTGCAACTCGCTGTCATCAATCTGCACCAGCAGTTGACCTTTTGCCACTTTTGCTCCTTCCTTGAAATTGATGCTCTCTATCTTTCCTGCAATCTCGCTGCGCAACTCAATTTCCTCGTTTGGCAATACGCTGCCGTGCGTGGTGATGATGTTGTCGAGTGTTTCAGCTTTCGTGATGAAGACTTCCACTTCGGTGGCGGATTTAGGTTGGTTTGCTGCGGCCGGCATTGCGTTGTCGGTTTTGCAGGATGAAATTCCGATCGCCAGCATCGCAGCGCAGGCAGTCACTCTGAGCGTAGTCGAAGAGTGGAGCGGGCTGGCGCCATCCTTCGATAAACTCAGGATGACAACACGCATATTTTCTTTAATGGCTTGCAGCATATAGAATCATTGGATTTTTTTATAGTGAAGCTTCACTTCCATCCGGGGATGATTTTGAAGATTGTCGCCCATCTTTGCCAGCAGCCGCCTGAACTCTTCTTTCTCACCGCTCTTAAAACCATTGAAACAAATCGCGTTGGCTTCTTCAAAAGCAGCTTTTATTTTCGGTAATACCCTTTGCGCCTTATCCGTCAAGATCAGATTATAATACCTGCGGTCGTCCTTGCTCTGAACACGTTTGATTAAACCTTTATCGGAGAGGTAATCCACGATGCGCACCATCGTCACGTTATCTGCGCCAATTTCTTCCGCAAGCTCTTTCTGGCAAATCGCATTTTCCGATTCATGGATAACCATCAGCGCATAGTAATAGCGCTCAATCTCCAAATCAGCAAGTTTCTGCGAAACAATGCCGATGTAATACTTGGTCAGGAAGCTGAAATCTTTTCCGAGGGGAAGGGGCATAAACGGAAGCTATGAGGGAGCAAACAGTTAATGGTTTAAATAGTTCACAATGTTAACTATTTAATGCGTAGTGAGAAACTATCTCCGGAAAAAAGCGATATTTGAGCCGTCTTTGACAAAAGAAAAGAAAAAATATGTACGTAGATAAAAACACCCCTGTCAGCAAACTGATGACCAGGAAAGTGGTTGTTGCCAACCCGCAAAATAAGTTTTCGCAGATCAGACAGCTTTTTGCAAAGTTTCACCTTCACCATTTGCCTGTTACTGAAAGAGGCGATAACGTGGTTGGAATCATAAGCACTCATGATGTAATGAAAGCGTATCAGAAATTGGCGGAGAAGGGAGCCAGCGTTGACGATGCAACTTTGGACAACGAGATGAAGGCAGGTGACCTTATGACCAAAAATCCCGATACTATCGGTCCGAACACAACCATTTATGAGGTGGCAAAAAAATTTGCCGCTAACAGGTATCATGCCCTCCCGGTTGTAGAGAATGGAGTATTAAAGGGAATCATCACCTCCAACGACCTTATCAAGTATATTTTGAACGAGTAGCAGCGCTGGTTCATAAGGTCATCACCTGATAAACCGCCAAACTTCCCAGGTAGGCGAGAGCAGTCATGTATGCAGCTTGAACAACAGGCCATTTCCAGCTTTTAGTTTCTCTCTTTACAACCGCGAATGTGCTCATGCACTGCATGGCGAACACGTAGAAGATGAGCAAGGAAACAGCAACAGGTGTGGTGAACGATGGTTGTCCTGTTTGCGGATTTATCTCATTCCGCAACCGGCTGATTACAGTTTGGTTGCTGTCATCGCCAATGCTGTAAAGCGTTGACACGGTTCCTACAAAAACCTCGCGCGCTGCGAATGACGTGATCAGGGCTATGCCGATTTTCCAATCAAATCCGAGCGGCCGGATAATCGGTTCAATCAGGCGCCCCAACTGTCCTGCGTAAGAGGCTTCCAATTTTTTGGAAGCTATCGAGCCTGAGCCGGCTTGCTGTTCGGCAAATTTCATTGACTCACCGGGTCCGTAAGAAGCAAGAAACCAAAGAATGATCGAGATAACCATGATGACCTTGCCGGCTTGCGTGACAAAGATTTTGACCTTGTCAAAAACCGAAAGCAGGATGTTTTTCCAATGCGGTGACTTGTAGGATGGGAGTTCCATTAATAAGCAACTCTGCTCATTGGTTTTTACAATCTTCTTCAAAACCAGGGCGGTAGCGAGCGCTGCGGCAATTCCAAGGAGGTACAGCGATGTCATTACGAGTCCCTGCAAATTGAAAAACCCGACATGAGCGTCCGGTGATATTGCAAGCGCAATGAGTATTGTGTAAACCGGAATTCGGGCTGAACAACTGATCAGTGGCGTAATCATGATGGTGGTGAGCCGCTCTTTCCAGTTGGTGATAGTTCGTGTTGCCATAATCGCAGGAACAGCGCAGGCAAGCCCGGAGAAGAGGGGGAGCATGCTTCTGCCGTTCAGCCCGAATTTGCGCATGATGCTGTCGGACAGAAAAATCGCGCGCGACATGTATCCTATGTCTTCAAGGAAAACAATTATCGCAAAGAGGATGGCTATCTGAGGGATGAAAATAAAGATGCCGGCAAGTCCGGGAATAATTCCTTCGGCAAGGAGGTCGGTGATGATACCTGCCGGTAAATGTTGTTTCAAAGCAAGGCTGATGTTGGAGAACATAACATCAATCCATTCCATCGGTACGGCTGCCCACGAAAAGATTGCCTGAAAGAGCAGAAAAAGGATCGAGAGAAATATTAACGAGCCGTAAATTTTGTGCGTGAGAAGGTTGTCAACCTTCTCGGTGAAGGATTCCTGATTGGATAACTTTTTTTGTTCAGTTATTTTTTTCAGCAGAAAATTTATTTTGTCATAGCGGGCAAGCGTTTCCTGCACCTGAAGCCGGATGCTGTTGAAATCATTTGCGCGAATGCTTTCTTCAATCCGGCTTTTCTGGATTTTATCCAGCGAGGACAGGTTTTTATAATGGTGAGCTATCAGCAAAGCTGCATAATCGCTGATATCCGGGCTTTTCATAATTTCTTTTGCCGCAGCAATTGTGTTGGGTGAAAAATGTTTCACGGAAATAAAGCTTCCTGCCTTTTTCGGATGATTTTGCAGCACTGCCTTTAACATGCCTTGTATTCCGTCACCGGTTCTTCCGTTTACCTTTGTTACGGATATGCCGAGTGATTCAGAAAGTTTCCCGTAATCATAAAAAAGCCCATTCTTTTCAGACAGGTCGGTCATGGTCAGCGCCATCGCCACCGGAATTTCAAGATCAATCAGTTGTGTGCAGAGCAGCAGGTGCCTTTCAAGGTTGTTCGCATCCGCAACATAGATGACAACATCCGGGAATGATCCGTTATTCCGGTTGCAAAGCGTGTCAGCAACCACCCGCTCATCTGCCGCATTCGGATAGAGGCTGTATGCCCCGGGCAAATCAATTACCTCAGCCGGGGAGCCGTTGGGCAAACGGGTCCTGCCTGCGCGCTTATCAACGGTGACTCCGGGGAAGTTGCCTGTCTTTTGCCTCAGGCCGGTGAGATGATTAAATATTGAAGATTTCCCCGCGTTAGGATTTCCGACAAGAGCGATTTTCATTTTTTGGGTGCATCAAACTGTATGTTGGCAGCCTCTTCAACCCGCAGCGCCACATAATGCCCGTCAATTGCAAAATATAAGGGGCTGCCCCCGGGAGCCTTGCGGATAAGCCTGATCTCTTTTCCCGGCAAAACCCCCATTTCCAGCAGCTTTGCCGAAACGGCAGATTCCTTCAACGACCTGATTTTAGCCGTTTCTCCCGGTTTGAGCATTGAATTCTTTCCTTTTATGAAATCACCGACTGCTAAGTTACTTTATCCGGAACGAAGCGGGATTGCAGCCCCCGAATATACCTATGAGTAGGTAAGGGGCATGAGATTGCCCGATGTTTCATGGAAGTTTGATTCTTTCACGGAAATTTTGCAACTTAGCGTTAACAATTTATGAAAAAGCTTGCCACGCTTGTATTTTTAACCGCATTCTTCATCAAAGTAAGCGGACAGTCGCCCTCTTTCAGCCGCGAAGTGATTGCCGCTGGCGGTGACTTTTTTGTATCACCTGCCGGCTCGCTTTCCTGGACGCTTGGCGAAACGGTGATCGAAACATTTGAAAATAATTCCATTAACATCATCCTCACCCAGGGTTTTCAGCAGCCTGACGAATTTGTAAAAAATGACACTACCGGATTATGGGAATTGCCGGCAAGCAATATCATGCTGAAGCTGTACCCCAATCCGACCATGCATTTTGTAAGGATGGATCTCAGATATGATGCGAATTCCAAATTGAAAATTGAACTGGTTGACATGCTTGGAAGGGTTATCAATAGCGACAACCTCGAAGTCCGCAAAGACCAATCAAGCGATTATCAGCTTGATGTTAGTTCCCTTTCAGCAGGCATGTATATGTTCAGGATTACCGACAAAGGGCAGATCCTCAATAACTATAAGTTCCAGAAGGTTTCCAATTAAGGGCAGTTCTTAAAATTCTGCCGCTTGCCCCTCTCCATCGTACGTGTTTATCGCGGGGAAATTCCTGATGCCGCATAACCCTTAACGGGGTTTAGCCCTGACCGAGGGAGCACAGGGCGGTCAGGTCATGGATAAAGCCTTTAAGGAAATGCAACTCAATAGTCCCCCCGATAAATCGGACGGCTGAAGGATGCGCTGTGCTAATACATATTTCCACCTGGAGAGGGTAGGGGTGAGGCGATGAAAAGGAGCAATTTTCAGAACTGAGATTAAAATCTTCCGGGGCGCTTCAGATGCCTGCCGCCCGGATGCATGGCAGATTTCAACCCAACAGTATTTATTTTAATCCAAAAACGATTTGAAGCTATAGCCTATCTTTGCCACCATTTTTAAGATTCAACCAAACCGGCAATGGCAATAGATCGGATAGGGAAAAAGAAATTTTCAGTACGGGGAAAAGTTCAGGCTCAGGAAAATTTGAAGCAGTTATTTCTTGCGGGATTAGGGCTGGCGGACGAAACCGATGAGAAGCTGAGGACAATGTTCCAATCATTGGGAAGCGCCCGCATCAGGCATCCCCGGATAAGAAAAGCAGTGGGAGATATTAAGAAGAGGGTGATCTCCAGGAGAAAGGTGCTGGAGAAAAAGTTCAGCGAATATTTTGAAAAAAATGAATCAGTGAAATCCCCCGAGGTTCGTAAAATTGCTTCAAAGGCAAAAAGAGAACTGAAGAAGACGTGATCTCCGGCAGGCAGCCCTTTTCTCCTTTATCATGTATAACCTTACTTTTAAACTTTAACAGGTAACGATTAAATCATTCATTGACTTTACTTTAGCAATAAAATTTTCATCGAGATGGATAAAGCGGATTTCTAAGATTGGTTCCTGAAACTTTTCCCCTTATATTGTGGTATTAATAGTCGCAGTTCATCAAAAACAGTGAGTTGCAGCAAGGATGAGGCAGCAAGGCTCGGCAGCTATTTCGTTTAAGGGCAAAGTTCACGATCCGGATTTTTCGGAAGTTTTCAAGGCTCCCGAAACCCGCTATTTTCAAACCAAAGAACAGTTTGATGAAGCGGTTGGCGAAGATTTCATCAGCAATGCCAATGAAGCCGCGGCTTTAAAGCGGAAATTTTTTGCGGGCTTGTCACACGGGCAGTCGCCATCCGGAGCCTATCAATACATTTTCGACCACTACCATGAGTTGACACGCCCAGATCTTATCTATTATACATTTGTCAATTCGCCACTCGTGCCTCAGCGCAACCTCGAAGGAGTGTTCGATGCGGGAGCGTTTCTGAAAAAGTTGCGCAAAGCCGGTCTGGTGGAAAAAGACCAGATTATCGGCACTAATTTCGACCGCGACAATCTTGGGGAATATGCTGCTGATTTCAATCAGTCGCTTTCGCTTTTCCTGAATCAGAATGATAAGCAGGGATTTGACTATGTGTTCCTGGTAACAAATCCTGATGGCCGCGTGGCGGGCATCGCCCGCAATTCTTCCGCTTTTAAATCACAGGAAATAACGACCATCGTTGAAGTGCATGATGAGAAGGAAATGACGATGACGCCATATTTCCTGAAGCGTTCAGCGCGCATCGCGTTCCTTGCCACCAAAGCCGATAAGAGGCGCCCGCTGGCATGGCTTTACTCGCGCTCCGGCAAGAGAGACGAAAGTCCCAGCTTTCTGCGTCATATTGACAATGTGAGCGACCGCATGACGGTGTTCATTGACGACAAGGCGCTCACCTGGCCGCAGGTGGAGGTGCACCGGGAAACACCCTGGGGGCATACCACTATTCGTGTTGATCTGGCGCGGCCTTATGACGAAAATGCAAGGAAGAAGCTTCCTGTCGTGCTGCTCGTGCACGGTTTCCTCGGACTCAATTCCTATGACGGGCTGCTGACCGCCATCCCTTCTCACAAATACATCGCAGCCGCCATGCACTACGGCTCCATACCCAGTGCCATGCCGCCCTCGCGCTATTCAAAGCATATTGTCAATAACATTGATGCGGTGGTTGCCTATTTCGGATCAAAGGGGCACCCGGTTTATATCTTCGACCATTCCATGGGTAACATTTATTTTCTGATGATTGATCAGCGTTTCAAAGAACTGAAGGGCATCCCGAAATATCTGCGCGGCAGAGTAGGAGCCAACCCGTTTTTTGGCGAGGAATCAAAACATGCGTTGCTTGGTTTCATGGACAATGTTCTCATTCCTTCCGTTTCATTCGGCCAGCAAACGGTTGAAAAAGCTATGTTCGTCACTACGCGCAGGCTCATACCCTGGGATTCAAGACGGGGTGTGCGCAAGCGCGGCATCCAGCTCACCGACTGGCTCATCGCAAAGGACTCAACAATGCGCGACCGTATCTGGAGGCGAATCAAGGAGCGCATACTTTACCTGATGGCGAAAATGGATTCATTGCCTCACCTCAACCGCATTCCGATTGAAAAAGCGCTGAACAGGCTTCCTGCAAAGCTCTTCGCAATCCAGGTGCATTCAGCGCTGGAAGAATCTAAAATGTTCGACCATCAGCAATCGCTCGTCAATATTGATAAAAGCGGAATCCCCATCCTCATTCTTAAAAGCGAAAAGGATATCGTGGCGAAATATGTTCCCCGCATTTATGAAAGATCCAACGCGCAGGTGATTGACATCACCAACCCTGACGAAACCGATCTCTTCCGCGAACACCTTTACCACATGGTTAATCCGATCAAGACTTCACAGGTTATTGATGAGTTCATTCAGAAGGCAGAAAAAGCGGGCGGGGAATGAAATTGCGATGTTACGCTTTTGCTTTCTTTAAACGAGGTTGTCAGTTTTTTCTCAGCAGGCTGTCTATGAATCCCGCATACATCCTGCTGCCGTTGTCATTGAAATGACCGTCATACTCGCTGAAATGCTCAATTTTCACGGATGGCGTAAAATATTGCATTTCTTCAAACAACCCCTCATGATCTTCAGGGAAAACAAACCTTCTCCCTTTCAATTCAGGTATGGCGATCAGCAAAAACTTCCCGCTGTGTGTTTCTGTTATTTCCTTGATCTGTTTAAGCTGCGTATCTGCGCATGGCTTATCAGTGGCGACCTCCCTGATTTGCCTGGTGTAATCCATGAATCGCGGAACAGTGACATCCGCCAGCCCTATTTTAGCAAGCGCGCGCCAAGCCAATGTTCCAAAGGCGGTCTTTGAGCAAAACCGGTTGAAAATGTTGTTTTCGGAAGGAATGGTGTAAACAGAAAGCGTGTAATGATATGCCTCTTCAGGGCTGCGATGATAAATTCCTTCCGGACACGATATGAGGTTGCCCGCATTCGTACTAAAAAAAACAGGCATGTAAGGCTCCGGCTTCCTGTTGAAATACTGAATGTCGTTGCCCATGAAAAAATTCACAATGACAAAATCAGGCTCCAGCCGGGGAATTAAAACTTTCGACAATTGAAGGTACTGGGCAGGATCGGCTCCGCTGATGCCTGCGTTGTAAACAATGTATCCCCTTGCAAGCAGCAAATCTGCGAAACTGTTGGTTTTGTTGGAGGTGGAATGCCCCCAGGTAAAGGAGTCACCCAGCAATAAAATGCTCTTCCTTTTAGAATTATATTTTTTGAATTCAATGCTCTTGAATCCACTGGTGTTAATCGGACACATTACATATTGCTTAACCGCTTCAAAGAATTCCCGTTCGGAAGTGTCGCCTGCCGCTTCAATTCTTTCAATGAATGATTTAAACTCGCTTTTGTAGCTCGTGTCGCGCATCTCAAGAAAATCTTCGGACAGAGAATAAATCTCGGGAGACTGATTCTCCTTATAGGGTGTCAGTTCAAGCGGTGAGTTTTTTGTTTTCAGTTCGCTGGCAATAAATTCCCGAGCTTCCTGCGAAACACAGAAGATGCCATTGCTGTCGGCATAAAATCCCTCTATGCTGAACAGCGAATCCACCGGACGAAAATAAATGGAATACAGGCGGTAGCCCGGCTTGAATCCCTGCTTCAGCAAAAAGTATTCGCTTATGTAAAGGGTAATGGCAAGCGTAACCAAAAGTATTAAAACACTCGCAGCATATTTTTTTATGACGGTTTTTGCATAGGCAGATATATTAAGCAGGACTGATGGGATAAGAGACAGCGCGCGGAAAAAACCGATAATCCAATCGCGAAGAAGAAATGCCAGCAAGCCGGTGACAAGAAACGGCACCAGTTTCACCACCGGAAATACAATAAAAAAAAATTTGGGATACCAGCTCCTATAATCCTGCCATGAACCTTTGTAAAAATTTGCGAAGTAATAAAGGACGAATGGCAGCGAAATAATTACAACAACAAGCAGCATCAAGCCCGCCCGCCTTTGAAGTTTTCCGGATAAATTCTGTGAATTTGTATGCGTCATTCGTCAATCATCATCCGCGGCTCGGATCAGGCTGTCAATAAATGCAGCATGCATGGCATGTCCAAAATCATTATAGTGTCCGTCTTCCTGCTTTTCGTAATGATCAATGCTTACTGGTGGAACATCATATTTCAGGCCTGCAAACAAGTCAGGATAATCATCAGGAAATGTAAAATTATGTCCGTCAAACATTGGAATCACTGCCAAAATAAACGCTCCTCCCGCTTCCTCTGTAATTCGCTTTATATCGTGAATCTGAATATCAGAATAGGGGGTTTTTGTTTTTGCTTCTCTGACACGCTGGTAATAATCATCATATTTTGACATGGTCCATTCAGGCTTCCATGCAGTAACCGCGTTCCAAACTAATGTTGAAAGCACGGTCTTCGCGCATAGATTATTAAACCGGCTATCCTTCCCGGGAATGTTGAAATGCGCCAGGGTGTATTGATAGGCCTCCTCCGGTGTGTTGAAATAAACTCCTTCGGGGCAGGCAATCAGGTTCCCCGCATTGGTGCTGTAATAAACCGGAACATAAGGCTTTAGCTTTCTATCAAAATACATGACATCATTTCCAATATAAAAATTCACCACTACAAAGTCAGGCTTCAGCGCTGGAACATATTTTCTGGCCACCTCAAGATATTGAACCGGATCTGTTCCGGTTATGCCGGAATTATAAACCACATAACCTTTTGCAAGCAGCAAGTCCGCAAAACCATTGGTGAGATTACTCGCCTCATTACCCCAGGTAAAAGAATCTCCCAACAAAAGGATGCTCTTTCTCTTCGAGCGGTACCTTTTAAATTCAATGCTTTTGAATCCGTCTGAATTGATCGGACAATGAACATAGTTTTTTACGGCAGTAACGAAATCCAATTCAGCGGTATCGGTTTCCTGTGAGAGGTTTCTGACAAATGATTTAAAAACACTTTTGTAGTTATATCCCTGAAAAACAACGTAGTGCAGCGGAACGGCATACACCTGCACCGACTGGGTTTCAGAAAGAGGATTCAGATCGTAAGTGCAGTTCTTTCGCTCCAGCTCTGCGCAAATGAACTCACGCGCTTTTGGGGCAACCGTCATGATGCCGTTGCTGCCGGCAGCTAACCCATCGAGAACGAAGAGTGAATCAACAGGATGAAAATATTGAGAATAAGCGCGGTATCCCGGTTTGAAGCCGGCTTTTCGCAGTGCAAATTCAGCTATCAGAAGAGCAATGAATACGCTAAGCGCAAGCAATAAAACTTTTCCGTAATTTCTTTTCAGCCATTTTTTTGAAGTTGAGAACAAAGCCGCCCAATGCCTTCTTGTCAGCCATGTAATTATGCCAAGAACCAAAAACGGCAAAAATTTTACTAAAGGAAAAACAATGAAGTAAGCATCTGGATACCAGGTTTTATATTCTTTCCAGGAGCCTGTGTAATAATTCCAAAAATAATTATAGGCAAATCGGAGAAGAAAGAAGAGAAGGCAAATGAAAATAAAGCCAGCGGCAATTCGAAACAACCGGAGCTTGCGCCTCGGAGGATTGCTCATAACTCAATGTTTACAGCATTCTGCTTGCAGGTTGCCGGTGAAATTGCAACAACCGTCAACCGCAAATTGTCAACTGTTTGCATCAGAACAGGCCATAAAGCTCGGCTCTCACCCGGTTCACCACTTCGCCAAGCTCCTTCCGGTCTTCGGCAAAGTTGCAGGTATCAACATCAATGATGAGCATCCTGCCCTCCTTGTACCGTCCGGTCCATTCTTCATAATATTCATTGAGCCTGCGGATATATTCGAGGCGAAGGTTCTCCTCATATTCCCTGCCGCGCTTTTGAATCTGGTTCACCAGCGTGGGAATTGATGCTTTAAGGTAAATCAGCAGGTCTGGCGGTTTGATGAGCGAACTGATGGTTTTGAACAGGCTCAGGTAATTCTCAAAATCGCGGGTTGACATCAGTCCCATCGAATGGAGGTTAGGCGCGAAGATGTGCGCATCCTCGTAAATCGTTCGGTCCTGAATCACGGTCTTGTCTCCGCGTTGGATATTGATGAGTTGCTTGAAGCGGTTGTTCAAAAAATAAATCTGCAGGTTGAATGACCACCTCGGCATGTCCTCATAAAAATCATTCAAATAGGGATTGTTTTCTATGTCCTCATAATGGGCTTCCCATTTGAAGCTCTGAGCCAGCTTCTCCGTGAGCGTTGTCTTTCCGGATCCGATATTGCCGGCTATGGCTATATGACGCAGCTTGCTCGGATCCCAGTTTTTTGGCGGCTTGGCCAATTTTACTTCAGGCTTCTGCGCCACTTTTACGTTTGGTTTTGAAGCCGCTTTCTTTGTTGCCTTCTTTGCTGTTTTTGCAACCGGCTTTGCTTTGGCTTGCTGTTTTTTCGCAGGTTTTTTTACCTGCTTCTTTGTTGGCTTCTGTGTTGGTTTTTTTGGCATGATGTGAATTTAAATCAAAAACTTCTGATGCCGATTATTTCCCTCACTTCCTTTATGGTTTTTCGGGAACTTTCCCTCGCTTTTTCCGCTCCGCTCCTCACGATTTCTCCCAGGCGTTTTTCGTCAGACATCAGCGAATTCATCTTTTCCCGGATCGGGGTTGCAAAAGTAACAATATCTTCAGCCAGTTTCTTTTTCAAATCGCCATACCGTATCGCGCAGTCAGCGTATTGCTCCTCGAAATGTTTCAGCGTATCGGCCGAAGAAACCGCCTTCATGATTTCGAATAAATGCCGAACAGGCTCGCTCACCGGCTGGTTCTTTTCGGCAGGACCGGCATCAGTCACCGCGCGCATGACTTTTTTCCTGATCACCTCCGGCTCGTCTGCAAGATAAATCGCGTTGGCCTCACCCTCCGATTTCCCCATCTTGCCCGTGCCGTCAAGTCCCGGTATCTTCACAAGCCTGTCGTCATAGCTGAATCCGAAAGGCTCCGGAAAATAATTCACTCCATATATATGATTAAAGCGGTTTGCGAAATTCCGCGCCATCTCCAAATGCTGCTCCTGGTCTTTCCCCACAGGAACTTTCACCGCTTTGTGAATTATCACATCAGCCGCCATCAGCACAGGGTAGGTGAGCAAGCCCGCGTTGATGTTGTCCTGCTGCTTTGCAACCTTATCCTTGTATGTCGTTGCGCGCTCCAACTCGCCCTTGTATGCGATCATGCACAGCAAGAGAAACAGCTCGGAGATTTCAGGAAGGTCGCTTTGAACATATAAGACCGTCTTTTCAGGATCCAAGCCGCAGGCAAGATAAGTGGCAAGCACCTCCTTCACGTTGGCATGGAGGTCAGTTGGCTTTGGCTGCGTGGTAAGGGAGTGATAATCGGCTATAAAAAAAAAGCAACGGTATTGCTCCTGCATCTTCACAAAATTGCGGATAGCCCCGAAGTAATTTCCCAAATGCAGGTGACCTGTTGGACGCACCCCGCTCACGACTCGCTCCATGGGCAGCGAAAGTACAAAAAATCCTATTTTTATGGTTTCGCGATTGCGGTTTTCTGTTATTGAACCGTAAACGCATCAACCGTAAACCTTTATGGAAATCACTCCCCAACTCATTGACAAACTCGCCTCGCTCGCCAAACTGGATTTTGATGATTCATCGCGCAATGAAATCATGGGCGACCTCCGGGAAATCATTTCATTCTTTGAAAAATTGCAGGAGGTGGACACCACCGGTGTTGAGCCGCTCATCCACATGACCGAGGGAGCCAACCATCTTCGAAAAGACGAAGTCAAAGCGTCCTTCACCAAAGAAGAAGCTCTCAAAAATGCCCCGCTTCATGACGGCAGCCACTTCAAAGTGCCGAAGGTGATTAAGAAATAAAATACCAAAGGAAAGGAAGGGAGATTCCTGGACGGTTTAAGAGTTTTCTCGCGCAATGATTTAATCTTGCGGAGCAGAAGCATTCACCAATTATCTGATTAACCACCATGCAGGAAATCATCCGCCTCAGAAACGTCACTAAGAACTATGTGATCGGACAGGTTGTGATTCCCGCTCTTAACAGTATTTCGCTTTTAATTCAAAAAAACGAGTATGTGGCGCTGATGGGGCCTTCCGGTTCGGGCAAGTCAACGCTGATGAACATACTCGGCTGCCTGGACACGCCCACCAGCGGGGATTACATCCTGAACGGCAAAAACGTCAGCTCCCTCGTTGATGCGCAGCTTGCCGAAATCAGGAACAAAGAAATAGGCTTCATCTTCCAAACGTTCAACCTGCTGCCCCGCCTCAGCGCATTTGAGAACTGCATACTGCCGCTGGTGTATGCCGGTGTTGGCAGAAAGGAACGGGAGAGGCGCGCGATGGAGGTGCTCGACAGCGTGGGGCTGGCAGACAGGGTGAAGCACAAGCCCAACGAACTTTCCGGTGGACAGCGCCAGCGCGTTGCCATCGCCCGCGCGCTCATCAACCATCCGTCCATCATCCTTGCTGACGAGCCTACGGGCAACCTCGACAGCAAGACTTCGGCTGAAATCATGTCTATCTTCGATGATATTCATCATAAAGGGAATACAGTGATTGTGGTGACGCACGAAGAGGACATCGCCCGCCATTCGAGGCGCATCATCCGGCTTAAGGATGGACTTATTGATTCGGATATGGAAAACGCAACCGTGGAAAGTTTAACGCCTAAGGTTTAAGGGCAGTTCTAAAAATTCTGCCACTTACTCCCTCTCCTTCTGGAGCTTGCCTATGCACACATTTAATTTTTAGTAATAATAGCCTTTATCCTTGCCGGGCAAGCCTCATCCCGCCCTTCTCCAAAGGAGAAGGTGTCAGGACAGTTTTCCTTATCCCGGCAGAAAAAATTACTGATTCCTGTTCAGTGGCAAGATGTTAGCTGCAATGGCGGGGGACACTGCTAACTTTAAACATTCTGCAAGAAACGAACAGACAATGACGACATACAATAAACTGACAACACTTTTCAACCATGCGAAAAGACACAAGCACCCTTACAAGGAAAGTGAAATTTCCAAGAACGGGATTTACATAATGTTTGAGAAAGGTGAAGCACATTCCGACATAGACAGAGTTGTTAGGATTGGCTCACACACTGGACAAAACAGATTGTTTGAAAGGATAGACGAGCATTATGTTGGTGACGACCACCGTGACAGTATTTTCAGAAAGCATTTAGGACGATGCTTCTTAACCATTGACAAAAGGACTGATTACATAAAATCTTGGGACTTAAAAATTAAAAAGAGAGAAGACAAAGCGAAGAACCTTGACAAAATAAATTGGGAGTTAGAAACAAAGTATGAGAATAAAGTAACTGACTACATTAAAAATAATTTCACCTTTATAATAATTCCTAACTTGACAGAGGAAGTTAAACGAATACGATTAGAAGAAGGACTTATAGCAACCTTTGCACAAGGGGAAGAGAAAACAATTTCCGAAAACTGGTTAGGTAAGTTTCACCCCGACAGCAAAATTTCAAACTCTGGACTTTGGAATATTCAAGGAATAAACGGAACACCTTTGACAGAAGAAGAAATAAAAATCATTGAATTAAAATTAAAAATATGAACGAAATAATTTGCCCCAATTGTAAAAAAGTATTTAAGGTTGATGAAGCTGGCTTTGCTGATATCCTAAAGCAAGTGAGAGACCATCAATTTGAAGAAGAATTAAAGGCACGATTAGACCTTGCCGAGCAAGAAAAGAAAAGTGCTGTTCAACTTGCTGAAGCAAATCATAAAAATTCTTTGCAAGCAAAACTTGCAGAAAAAGACAAAGAGATTGCTCAACTGAAATCTGCAAATGAACTTGAACTTACTAATAAATTGGCTGCTAAAGACAAGACAATAACTGAACTCAAAGCAAAAAATGAAAATGCCGACACAGAAAAAAAACTTGCTGTAAAAGAAGCGGTTCAAAAAGTTGAGAAGGAACGAGACAATTTGAAGAACGATGTAAAGACAAAAGAATTAGAAATGCAAAATCTTGAAAGTTCTTTAAAACAGCAACATTCAACTGAATTGCAAAGCAAAGACGCAATCATAAAATATAAAGATGATGAGATAGCCCGTGTCAAAGACATGAAGCTGAAACTTTCAACAAAAATGTTAGGTGAAACTCTTGAACAACATTGTGAGATTGAGTTTAACAAACTTCGTTCAACGGCTTTTCCTAAATCCTATTTTGAAAAAGACAGTGATGCAAGTTCAGGAAGTAAGGGTGATTACATATACAAGGAAACAAACGATGCGGGAAATGAAATCATTTCTATCATGTTTGAAATGAAAAATGAAGGAGACGAAACTGCTACTAAAAAAAGAAACGAAGATTTTTTTAAGGAACTTGACAAAGAC
This sequence comes from uncultured Chitinophagaceae bacterium, assembly GCA_964502525.1. GTDB lineage: Bacteria > Bacteroidota > Bacteroidia > Chitinophagales > CAIOSU01 > DATLYB01. Next base: position 10,131 of record CAZCXH010000015.1, on the reverse strand, counting down.
CGTTCAGAAAAGAAATGTGAATACGCTGTTCTTGTTACTGTTTTAGAAGCTGAAAACGAACTCTACAATTCTGGTATTGTTGATGTAGCTCATAAGTATCCAAAAATGTATGTAGTGCGACCACAGTTTTTCATTCCCATAATAACAATCCTTCGCAATGCTGCAATGAACTCATTGCAGTATAAAGCTGAACTTGCTTTGGTAAGAAACCAAAATATTGACATCACCAACTTTGAAGATAAAGTAAACAAATTCAGAGACGGCTTTTCTAAAAATTTTATTTTAGCACAAAGTCATTTTCAAACAGCCATTGAAGAAATTGACAAATCAATAGCAAGAATGCAGAAAGTTAAAGAAGCATTGACTTCAAGTGAAAATCAACTTCGTTTAGCAAATCAAAAAGCAGACGACTTAACGATTAAAAAATTAACGCATGGAAATCCGACAATGAAAGCAAAGTTTGATGCACTTGCAGGCGGACAAGAATAGAATAAAGATGACACAGTTTCTATCAAACTTATCTGCGAACTTCGGGCTGACGAGCTCCAAATGAACAGTGCCACATGCAGCTACATGGGCTTAAAAGAAATGGCGGGTGATGTGGTTAATCAAACATCTGTGCTTCTAATAAACAGTAGTGGTAGGTTGACAGTTTGTGCTTCTAAACCGCCACTTCTTTAAGCCCCGAACCGGCTCGGACACCCCTCTCCGAAGGAGAGGGGGCGGGGGCGGGGGTGAGGCTGAAACGAAAGCAGGACAAAACCTTTGTCCTCTGGATATTCTAAAAAGATGTGGGCATAGACAAGCCTTCTGGAGAGGGAAGGGGTGAGGCGATAAAAAGAGCAATTTTAGAACTGCCCTTAAGCAATCTCCCGGTCATGGATAGAACCCCTTGTGGACAAATGTTTCATTAACCCCGCGCTTAGTATGTGTTTAGCGCATCCGTTAACCCAGGCATTCATGCCGGGCATCGAAGACACAGGCAGAATGGCTTCAGCCATGATTTGACAATTTGTAATTTTCCTGTCAGGGCTAAAGCCGATGGAGATATCGGTTCTCATCCCCGCGATTTATCGCGGGGTTAGAGGATGCGTGTTTCAAGCGCTAAACACATACCGCGCTTAAGCGCTGGGTTAAAATTAACTCACATCCTGCCAGGGGACTTCAGTCCCCAATCACTACAACATTTTGACCAACTTTGAGTCCACTTCGATAAACCGGTATTAGTCATCGGATGAATCGCTGATAGGACGATATAGAAACAATTACACATCGCATGATTTTTATAGAGCATTCATCCGATGACATTTCAGAGTGGACTCAACTTTAAAACATTAAACTTCAAGCTTAAGGAATGAAGATATACACCAAAACAGGAGACACTGGCGAAACATCTTTGTTTGGGGGAAGCCGTGTTTCCAAAAGCAATTTGAGAATAGAGAGTTACGGAACTGTTGATGAGCTGAATTCGTGGATCGGCTTGCTGCGCGACAGCATGGATGACGATCGCATGCGCTCCTTCCTCAAAGCCATACAGGATCGTCTTTTCACTTTGGGCGCCATGCTCGCTGCCGACCCTAAAAAGCCAAAGCTTAAAAAACCAAAGCTGCATGACGAGGATGTAGTAATGCTCGAAAATGAAATTGACCGGATGAACGAATCCCTGCAACTTCTGAAGGTGTTTATCCTTCCGGGGGGACATCCCGTTGTTTCCAATTGCCACATTACCCGTTGCGTGTGCCGCAGGGCTGAGCGCATGGTTGTTGCATTAAGCGCAAAAGATAAAATAGAGCAGGTAGCCATTCAATATCTCAACCGCCTGTCCGACTTCCTTTTCGTGCTCGCGAGATGGATAGGCAAGAAACTCAACGCTGAAGAAATCCCGTGGGAGCCGAGGATGTAAGTTTTGGGATACGGCTGTAAACCATCGGTAAACAGGTTTCCGTCCCGAGTACTCGGGAGTATCCAAATAGTAACTAAATGGTATATTCTGCGAGGGGGCCGGAGTCCTTTGGAGCGATTCACAGTTCGTTTTTTACTGCGTTATCCCGAAACAAGCGAGTTCCCCAACACTCAAATTGACAGAAAATTCGCGCTAAACAAACTATTAGTCCGAATTTTGACCGTTGGCATGTTAGTTGAAGAACGGAAGGGCAGTTCTAAAAATTGCTCTTTTATCGCCTCACCCCTTCCCTCTCCAGAAGGAGAGGGAGTAAATGGTGGGATTTTTAGAACTGCCCGGAATTCACTTATCTTCATGTCAAATTGACAATAAACCCTATCCAATATGTTCAGCAACCAGTTCCCAGATGAGGATGTAGAGTTTCTGCCGATGATTTCCATTGAGGAAGAGAAGGAAACTCCGGAAGAAAAGCAAAAGGCGGAGCAATCGAATGAAGTGCCCATTCTGCCCTTGAGAAACACTGTTTTGTTTCCGGGAGTTGTGATTCCTATCACTGTAGGCAGGGATAAATCCATCAAAGCGGTTAAAGAAGCTTACAAATCCAACCGCGTAGTTGGCGTGATAGCGCAGAAGGATTCCAACATTGAAGACCCGGAGAAAAAAGACCTTAATGATATAGGCACCGTGGCCCGTATCGTCAAGCTGCTGAAAATACCGGATGGGAGCACTACGGTCATCATCCAGGGCAGGCAGCGTTTCAAGGTGAAGGAGATTTTGTCGGAAGAACCTTTCATGCGCGCAAAAATCGAACACCTCAAGGACACACCGCCTAAAGATCAAAAAGAATTTTCCGCAGTGACCGGCTCAATCAAGGACCTTGCCGGGCAGATCATTAAAATGTCTCCCAATATTCCTTCGGAATCAGCCATCATGCTCAAGAACATTGACAATCCTACGTTCCTGATGCATTTCATCTCATCCAACCTCAATGCCGAACTTCCCGAGAAGCAAAAGATATTGGAGATTGACGACTTATCGGAGCGTGCAAAGCTGGTGCTGAAACATCTCAACACCGACCTTCAACTGCTCGAGTTGAAAAACAAAATCCAGACGAAGGTGCGCACGGACATTGAAAAACAGCAGCGCGAATATTTCCTGCATCAGCAGATAAAAACGATGCAGGAAGAGCTTGGCGCTGAAGGTCCCGGACAGGAGATCAAGCGGCTGAAGGAAAGGGCTGCTGAGAAAAAGTGGGGCAAGGAAGTGGATGAGTTATTCAAACGCGAGCTATCCAAGATTGAGCGGATGAACATCAACGCTGCCGAGTATTCGGTGCATCTTAACTATTTGGAGCTGTTGCTCGATCTGCCCTGGGGAATTTACACGGAAGATAAAATAGATTTAAAGAAAACGAAAGATATTCTTAATAAGGATCATTATGGTTTGGAAAAAGTGAAGGAGCGTATTCTCGAATATCTTGCCGTGCTGAAGTTAAAAGGCGACATGAAATCGCCAATCCTTTGCTTTGTGGGGCCTCCGGGAGTGGGCAAGACTTCGCTCGGACGCTCCATCGCCAGCTCCATCGGAAGGAAGTTCGTGCGCATGTCGCTGGGCGGACTGCATGATGAATCCGAAATACGGGGGCACCGAAAAACATATATCGGAGCCATGCCCGGCCGCATCATGCAGTCGCTGAAGAAAGTGAAAACATCCAATCCTGTTTTCGTGCTGGATGAGGTGGACAAGGTTGGAACCGACTTTCGCGGAGACCCGTCCTCGGCTTTGCTCGAAGTGCTTGACCCCGAGCAGAACAGCAAATTCTATGATAATTATCTTGAATTGGAGTATGACCTTTCAAAAGTATTGTTCATCGCCACCGCCAACAATATGAACAACGTGCAGCCGGCTTTGCGCGACCGGATGGAGGTGATCGAGATAAGCGGCTATTCCACAGAGGAGAAGATTGAAATCGCGAAGCGCCATCTCATTCCCAAGCAGCGCGAGGCGCATGGACTGAACGGGAAGCAGATCAAGTTTTCGGACAAGTCCATCGAATTCATCATTGAGAATTACACGCGCGAATCAGGCGTGCGGGAATTGGAAAGAAAAATCGCTGCGGTGATGCGTTCGGTTGCAAAGGAAATCGCGATGGAAAAGAAGCACGAGGCTTCCGTGAACCCGGAGGATGTTCGCAAGATTCTTGGCTCCGAAACTTTCGACAAAGAAATATACCAGGAAAACCTTCCCGCAGGCGTAGCCATCGGGCTGGCATGGACCTATACGGGTGGCGACATCCTCTTCATAGAAACCGGTCTCAGCAAAGGCAAAGGCGAGCTGACGCTCACCGGCAACCTGGGCAATGTGATGAAGGAATCGGCAAGCACTGCGCTCAGCTTCATCAAATCGCAGGCGGAAATATTGGGAATAAATCCTGATGTGTTTGGCGCCACGAATGTGCATGTGCATGTCCCGGAAGGCGCCATCCCGAAGGATGGTCCTTCAGCCGGCATCACGATGATGTCATCGCTCGCATCCGCATTCACCGGCAGAAAGCTGAAGCCTTATTTTGCGCTGACTGGCGAAATAACGTTGCGCGGAAAAGTATTGCCGGTTGGGGGCATCAAGGAAAAAATACTTGCTGCAAGACGGGCCGGACTGAAGAACATCATCCTCTGCAAAGCCAATAGGAAAAACATTGAGGAGATAAACAAGGATTATCTCAAAGGTCTGGCTTTCCACTATGTGGACACGATGATGGAAGTGCTCGATATTGTAATGGAAAAAAAAAGCCTGAAGTCAAAGGAGCGGTCAGCCGCGTAGTTGCGGATCAGTGCACCCTGTCTCCTCTTGCCATAAGCCGCTTCATGATCTCAGCTTCACTATCCAGGTATTCCTGCCAGCGTTTTTTAACCGCTGCTTCTGAAGAATAGGTTTTTGCCAGATCAATGAACATCCGGTAGTGTCCGGCTTCTGACACCATGAAGGAATGATAGAATTTTTTCATGCTTTCGTCAGACATATTAAGGCTCAAAACCCTGAAGCGTTCGCAGCTCCTCGCCTCTATCAATGCCGCTATCAAAAGCTTTTCAAGCAACTGCTCCTCGCGGCTTCCGCCCTTGCGTTCCAGCTTCATAAGCTGGTTCACATATTCATCCCTGCGCTGCCGTCCCAGCTTCAGTTTTCTTTTCTTCATCTCAGCCAGCACCTGGCGGAAATGTCCCCACTCTTCCGTTACAAGCGGTGCAACTTTCTCCACCAACTCTTCCTTATCGGGATATTGCTGTATGAGTGAGATGCAGGTGGATGCAGCCTTCTGCTCGCAGTAAGCATGGTCGGTCAGAATTTCTTCCAGACTCTTTTCAGCGAGATTCGCCCAGCGCGGATCGGTGGGAAGCTTTAAGCCAAGCATGGAATGGTTTATCGGTTTAACCTTGGTTTTTGTTTGCGTAAGTGCGGACAAATTCAATCTGCCAATACTGTGCACGGGATAAAATCATACATTTTCTATTTCTGTTTACAGTTTATGGCATACACAAAGAACTCCAAACTGTAAACTGTAAACGGCTCAATGGCGCAATTTATCCCGTTCAATAAGATTTCTTTCAAAAAATAAATGGAATTGGTTAAATTTAAAATAGCGGTAATCAAGTTAGTTCTAAAAATGTTTCACTTCCAAAATATCCTTTCCCATGAAAGTAAAAGACATCCTGTCGCGGAAGGGCAAAGATGTTCATTCCGTGAACTTCAACATTACGGTTTTTGATGCTTTAAAGCTGATGGCAGATGCCAATGTGGGAGCCTTGCCTGTGAAGAGTGGCGACAGGCTGGTCGGGGTTTTCACAGAAAGGGACTACGCCAGAAAAGTGGTGTTGATGGGAAAATTCTCGAAGGACACCGCTGTTTCAGAAGTGATGAATCTGAATCCTGTTACCGTGGGCGAAGAGGATGACATTGGCCACTGCATGAGGCTGATGACCGACAAATATGTCAGGCATCTCCCGGTGTTGCGGTATAACAGCCTTATCGGGATCATCTCCATCGGTGACGTGGTGAAGTCAATCATCAGCGAGCAGGAATATATTATTGAAAATCTGAGCAACTACATTTCAGGCAGGTGATGAATAATACCATTTTTACTGTTGGCGGGATAAAATCTTACAGTTTCTATTTCTGTTTACAGTTTATATGTTTACGGTTTAGTTTACGGTTGCAAAAATGTCCAAACTGTAAACCGTAAACTGTAAACGGCTCATGGCGCAATTTATCCCGTTCAAAGTTCAAAGTATTGATATTGGAAGCAGACCATTGAACGTAAGCTGTCATGTTGAGTTTATCGAAACATGCCTGAAACTCGCCTCCGGGAAAGCCTCCTGGTGCAACGTCAAGCCTGTTTTGCCGGTTTCTTTCGTTTCCTGTTTACGATTTACACGTTTACGGTTTTTGTGAAAAGACTAACGGTAAACAGGAAACATACAAACCTTTTACCTGACATAAAGCACTTTACGCTGCACTAGAAATATTCCTTCGCTAAATTGAACTGTTGTTGATCCTCACGGCAGAACCATTCCACGCTTATCACCGGGGATGAACAAAATACGCAAACCCTCGTAACAACAGGTTGAATTGGTGGATTTATTGCTGAAAACAACAGCAACCAATCCGCGATTTCTTAACAACCTCATAACCATACCCGATCTGATGAAGAGCATACAGCCCGACTCCTGGATTTTGCCGACCCGGCATTTTTTCCTTTTTGTATTAGGAATATTTACATTCAATTTCTCATTCGCGTCAACTGTTGATTCGATTTCCTGCAATGGAGCGAATGACGGCAAGATTACCACCACGCTTATTGTTGTTGATTTGCCGCCCTGGACTTATTCGTGGAGCAATGGAGCGTCAGGCATAACTATCACCGGGTTGGGACCGGGAACATATACGGTTACAGTCACGGGTTTTACAGGCGTATCTGCTTCCGAATCTTTCACTCTATCAGACCCGCCCGCGTTAAATGCTTCCAACACAAAGGCAGATGTCGTTTGCAACGGGCAAAACACCGGTTCGATTGACCTGACCGTTTCAGGCGGAAGAGCGCCTTATTCCTATTCGTGGTCAAATGGAGCGGCATCACAAGACCTCAGCAATCTTTCCGCGGGCGCATACACCGTGACGGTGACTGACAAAAGCGGCTGCACAATCGCTTCCAGCGCAACGATTACCGAACCTTCGGACATCAATATTTCCTATACCAAAGCTGACATCAGTTGCAATAACGCAAATGATGGTTCCATTGATGTTTCCGTTTCGGGCGCTACTCCCCCTTATGTTTACAACTGGTCGAATGGTGCTACAACTCAAGACATCAATTCGCTTTCAGGCGGAACTTACACGATTACGGTTACCGATAATGCGGGCTGCACGGCTTCGCAAAGCATTGTGATTGTTAATCCGGGCGTACTGATGGGGACAGCCGCTAACACGGACGTAACCTGCTTCGGTTTTAATAACGGCTCTGTTAATTTGTCGGTTTCAGGAGGCACTTCGCCTTTCTCCTACAACTGGTCAAATGGCGCAACCACCCAGGATTTATCTGCCCTTGCTCCGGGAACATATAGCGTAACGATTACTGATGCACACGGATGCACTGCAGCCGCAACCGCAGTCATTACACAGCCGGCAGCAGATTTATCGCAATCAACAACTAAAACGGATGTGTTGTGCAATGGTGCCGCAACCGGCTCCATTGACCTTACTGTTTCAGGAGGAACTGCTCCTTACACTTACGCATGGTCAAATGGCGCCACTGCGCAGGACTTGACAAACATCCTTGCCGGAACATACAACGTAACTGTTACTGACGCAAACGGATGCACCATTACGGGCAGTGCTACCATTACACAGCCTTCCGCGCTCAATACTTCAGCGGTAAGAACCAATGTTTCGTGTGAAAATGCAAGTGATGGAGCAGTTGACCTCACCGTTTCCGGAGGAATAACTCCTTACTCGTTCAGTTGGTCAAATGGCGCAACTACCGAAGATGTGAGCGGATTGCCTCCCGGTTTTTATTCTGTTACCGTTACTGACAATAACGGCTGCACCGCATCACGTTCATCCACCATCACGCAGCCATCAGCAATTTCAACTTCACATTCGCAGGTGAATGTTTATTGCAATGGCGCAAGCACAGGCTCCATCAATTTATCTGTTGCGGGTGGAACTCCGGGTTATACTTATCTCTGGTCAAATGGCGAAACAACGCAGGACATCAGCAATATTGCTGCCGGAACTTACACCGTTACTGTTACAGATGCTAACAGTTGCATAGCCACAAGGAATGTAACAATCACCGAGCCTTCCGGTTTTGTGCTTGCAACAAACGTAACAGATGTGCTGTGCTATGGCGGCAATTCCGGCTCCATTGACCTCAGCGTGAGCGGACAAATTTCGCCCTACTTCTATTTTTGGAGCAATGGCGCCATTACGCAGGATTTGATTAACCGCCCTGTTGGAACATATTCGGTAACAGTAACGGATATTAATGGCTGCACAAAATCCACCAGCGCAACAATCAATCAACCCACGCAATTAACCGCTTCGAATGCGCGCACAAATATTACATGCAATGGCGCAAACGATGGAACAATTAACGTCACCGTTTCCGGAGGAGTAACGCCTTACACCTTCGCATGGTCAAATGGCGCAACAACTGAAGATGTAAGCGGACTTGCTCCGGGAACTTACACCGTCACCATCACGGATGCGAACGGATGCGGAAGAAATTCTTCAGCGATCATCACGCAGCCCACCGCGCTCGGCACTTCGAACACGCAAATCAATGTGGTATGTTATGGCGCAACCACCGGCTCGATTAATTTATCTGTTGGCGGTGGAACAACTCCCTACACCTATTTATGGAGCAACGGAGCAACCACGCAGGATTTGAGCAGTATTGCCGCAGGCAGCTACACCGTTACCGTTACCGATGCCAACAGTTGCGTTGCAACAAGGACGGTTACCATCACGCAACCCGCTCAGTTGTCGCTTTCGACAACGAAAGTGGATGTGTTGTGCAATGGCAACAGCACCGGTTCAATTAACCTCACGGTGAGCGGAGGCGACAATCCTTACAGTTATGCGTGGAGTAATGGCGCGACTTCAAAAAATTTGAACAATATACCAGCGGGAAACTACACGGTTACGGTAACTGATCAAAGCGGCTGCACGGCATCAACAAGCGCCACCATCACTCAGCCTTCCGGAATAGCGCCAACAACCACTCAGGCCAATGTGGTTTGCTTCGGTGGAAATAACGGTTCCATTGATCTCACCGTTACAGGCGGCACTCCTTCATATACTTACGATTGGTCGAATGGACCGACCACGCAGGACATCAGCGCTTTGACGGCAGGAACTTACACCGTCACTATTGAAGATGCCGTAGGTTGTACTGTTTCAAGAAACACAACCATCACGCAGCCAGCATTACTAAATCTAACTTCCACGCAAACAAACGTGAGCTGTTTCGGGCTGAGCGATGGCGCGGTTAATTTGAGCGTGTCAGGCGGAGTAACGCCCTATTCATATAACTGGTCGAATGGCGCGACAACGCAGGATATTTCAGGACTCTTGCCCGGAAGCTACACGGTAACTGTTACCGATGCAAATGCGTGCACCGCAACAAGAAACGTAGCAATTACACAACCCGCTGCTGCTTTGTCATCTTCACTTACACAAGTGAATGTGAGTTGTAATGGCGGCAGCAACGGCTCGATTGACTTGACGGTGACAGGTGGCACAACTTCATATAGCTATCTCTGGTCAACAGGCGCGACAACGCAGGACCTCAGCAGCCGCCCGGTTGGAACGTATAATGTAACCGTAACTGATGCGAGAGGGTGTACCACCACAAATTCTGCAACGCTCACGCAACCGACCGCAATCAATCCGACAACAACACAAGTGAACGTAAGTTGCAATGGCGGAAACAACGGCTCCATTGACCTCACGGTAACAGGCGGTGCTTCGCCTTATTCGTATTTATGGTCAACAGGCGCAACTTCGCAGGACATCAGCGGACGCACTGCAGGAAACTACACGGTAACCGTTACCGATGCAAACGGATGCACGGCTTCAAAACTTACAACCCTCACACAGCCCGCTGCCATCAGCCCATCTTCAACACAAGTGAACGTAAGTTGTTTCGGTGGAAACAATGGCTCGATTGATTT